>JBFFVI010000053.1:0-9673 GCA_041570895.1 Gammaproteobacteria bacterium | reverse complement strand
CGGTTAACAGGATGGTAGCGAGAACAGCAAGATTTATTAATGGATAATATGAATGAATTTTTATTGTTGCTAAGAGTCTCAACACAACGCCGTAATTAAATAAAATAAATACAGGCGCCGGTGCTTTTCTTTGGCGATATCTGTTGTTAATGAGACGTCTTCGCCCTAGTATAAGCTCTTATCGATCAGTTTTTATATATGGCAGCGAAAGATAATGTTGTACAAGACTTTTTTAGTGACCACCTTGTTTTTGGTGAGTATTAGCGGGCATGCAAAAGAGGTATCTATTCATGAGAACGAAACCAGTGGTCTGTTGACCTGGACAGCTGAAGATGAAGGTTTCAGTATAGAGCTTATTCAGTTATTACCGGATTTTATCCGCGCAATCTATGCAAAACATAACTTTCCAAAAGAAGAGGTCGAGCGTGCCGCTTCCTATTGTATGTTTGGTACGATTATTAAAAACACATCAAATCAACATTTAAGCTATCGTGTCGCAGATTGGCGTTACCGAACAAATGACGGCAATGGAAAAATCGGCAAAGAGCTACCGGTAAAAACAAAAACGCAGTGGTTAGATGAATGGAGAAAAAAAGGCATAATGTTCTCATGGACCTTGCTGCCAGACGTAGGTGAGTTTTCCGTTGGTGACTGGCAACAGGGGTTTACTACGATTAAGCTGCCACGTGAAAGTACGTTTGATCTGATCTATAAGTGGTCACTCGATGGTGTGGCGCATACCGGCACATTAGAGAATTTAAAATGCCCGCCCGCATCGCTTGACGAGAACTAACAAAAGCCGCTTAAATAAAATAGTTGATTCAGGACTGGATACTTAGATGAGATATAAAATTATATTCATATTCTTTTTGCTGGCTTCGATGACAGTCCATGCAGACTGGCAACAACCCGAACTTAGCCATAATTTAACGCCGGTTAAAAATGTGATCTCCGCCAGTGATTTTGAGCTGCCGGATATGGACGAAGAGAAAGTAAAACTCTCTAAATATCGCGGTAAAGTTGTACTGTTAAATTTCTGGGCAACCTGGTGTCCGCCGTGTATTCGCGAGATGCCTTCAATGGAAAGATTGCATCAGCAGGTCGATGCAGAAGACTTCAAAGTACTCGCGGTTAACCAGATGGAAGATGTTGACCAGGTATTTGCTTTTACCGGGCAGTTAGATGTTGATCCAACGTTTCAGATATTATTTGATACCACAAGTGAAGTCTCGCAGGCATATGCAGTCCGTGGATTGCCTACCACCTATCTGATCGATAAAAAAGGCAATATTAGGTACCGTGCGGTAGGCGGGCGCGAGTTTAATCATCCTGGAGTAATCGAAATCATCAATCAGCTTATCGAAGAATAAGAAATTTCTAGACTTAGACGCTAATCGATAAGTGAAATGGTGGTTGCCGCGGTTACCTTATTGATACAGAGTAAAACTTCACAGTATTCGTTATTCTCATCGACCGGCGTAGGGTCGTCAGCGCAGTTACAGCCGGCGATAATCCCAGTATAAAGCAGTCCTGCTGTTACAAATACGTTGTCGATATCATCAGTTGTCTTTAATATGATGCTCGATAAGTTGTCACCGTTAGCCATGCTGCTGTATTTCAGCCCTTGTTGCAAAGGTAATAAACTGGAGTCTAATGCAGCGATCTCTTTTTTTAAAACCTCGTTAAAGTCTGCTGTGCCCCAGGCCTGCAAAGATATTGATAGTTTGATCATTGTTGGTAGTTTGGCTGGCAGTTAATTTTGCCTGTCTTCGATATCTTCATAAGCAGAATTTATAAATCGAGGCGTACAAATGGCGAGAAAGATCAGGTCCTCAGTACCGACATTCGTTATTCGTTGTCGGCACAGAGGCGGGATCAGTACGACATCACCAGCATTTACATCTTGTGGTGGAAGCTCTCCTATCTCAACACGACCCTGGCCGCTGACTATGTAATATCGTTCAGCAGTATTGTTTAGCCGGTGCCAGTTTGTCGTAACGCCAGGTCGTAGTCTCGCCCGTGCGATCGAGGCATCAGCATCATCAGCGGTGTTGGAAAGCTCAGTGATATAGCATTTCTCATCAGTGAAAAATTCCTCGCTGAGGTTTTGATGTTTGATTGTTGCCTTCATCTGAGTTTGATCCTGACAGGTGGCCGCATGGCCTGTTACCTTTTGGTTTGTTCATCCATATCATGTTGGCGTTGGTCAGCACCGTCCTGTAGGAGCTGCTCGACGGTTTTTGCTTTGTCCAGCGCACGTTTCTGGTCAGAGGCAAAATGTTCTTTAGTCGTTGCTTCTGTAGTAGTTTCATCGTTGCCACTTGAACAACCCGCAGTCAAAGTGATCAATAGTATAAAAAGGTATTTATATATCATGGCTCTGCCTTAATGTTTAATCGTTAGCTTAGGGTAACAGGAACAACACAAATAAGTTGTTGTTACATTTATTACCAATTCGATTTTATACCAGTAATTACGATTCCTGCTCATTGTAATAGTATTGCGTTGAAGGTGGCAAGGTCATCATCATTAAATTGATTAAGATCAGTATAACCATATACCCTACCTATAAATGTCATCAGATCAACTGAAGAATCAAAAAGTCTAGCTAATCTCTGAGTTGATTGACCGTATTTAATCTTATTAACACTGAATGTAAGCCTGATCATTTTGATAAGGTTTGATGTGAAGCAATATCCAGGGCTAAGTAATGAATACACTATAGTGATTTAAAAAGGTAATAAAGATGAAAGTATCTGGTAATTTATTCAATGATTTAACCGGCTAGCTAACGCTAGGCCTCATTGTGTTTATGCTCATTATGATGGCATATCTGTTTAGTATGTTTATCAGCTAATCTTCGAAAGGTGATGACTGGGCAATCGTTGTTCAATAAGTTTGCGAGTGGTATTCGTAACTGTACCAGTTTATGTCGGCGCCAGTTAATAAAGGCAGAGAGATAAAACCGAGTACGCCGAGAATAGCCATAATGGTGGCGCCAAGAAAGGCGCTACCGAAGCTTTTTACTTCAAAGCCAGGTACCAGGGCAGCAGCTAGCATGATCATCAATGCATTGATCACTAAAGCGAATAAGCCAAAACTTAATACAGATAATGGTGCGGTTAAAAACCAGAGTGTGGGACGCAGAAATGCGTTGATCACACCCAGTACGGTGGCGGCAATAATGAAAGACAAAATATTCTTTGCTTTTATGCCGGAAACGATTAATGTCGCAAAGCCAAGGCCAATGGCGGTCGCCAACCAGGCTATAAATAGAGCTGTCATAGTGTTACCTGTTGATGCGTTTTATTAATGCGAGAAGGGATTTTGTGTTTTATCAACTGAGAAATTTTCATCTGGTTTCTCATCGTCTGATCGATTTTCATGTAAATCTGTTGAACCTGTCTTGTTAGTCAAGCAGCAATCTTCTATTTCTTTTACGGCAGATTGGCTATCTACCAACGTTAGTTTGAAACTACGTTCATAGGGTTTATAACTGTTGCCGTTACTTACTTTAAGCGAGGTGTTCACGCGAATATAATATATCGTGTCCTTGGTTAACTTAAGTGGAAGGGGTGCCAGGCCCGAGTATTTTTGCTCTGCCTGGAAACCAAAAGTATAGTCACCGGGTGAGAATGATAAACGAGAGATAACGCCATTTTTTAAATAGAGCTTGAATTCCTCATTGACGGTTAAACCAGGAGAATACAGAGCATTAGCCATTTCAGTCGGTCGGTAGATATATACAACAGCCTGGTCAGGTGTCGCGGCTGATGGAGTAAATGTACCTGTATTGTTCATACTACTGCAGGCTGATAGCTGAAAGCAGCAATATGTGATAAGAATTTTTAAGGTTATATTATTCAAAACTAAGTTTATAACCGGCGGCAGCAAGGTAATCGATTTCTTTGCTCAGGTCTGCAAGAGTCATGCTGTTGTCATCTAGCCAGCCTTCAGGAAAGCGTAAGTTGATACTCCTGTTTTTGACAGTGATAGCAATATCAGGAAGAGACTGATCACTACGTCCACGATGCAGTAATACAGCGATGCGTAAAAGTACACACATCTGTTTACCAGCCTTGACGAAGGGTTTCATTAATTTTTTAAAGTCATGAGTCCTGAATTTGCTGCGATGTGATAAAACCAGGGCAGCTAATAATGCCTGCTCCTGCCGAGAAAAGCCCTGCATGTCTGCATTTTGTAATATATATGCACCGTGTTTGTGATAATTATTATGTGATACCTGAAGTCCAAGTTCGTGAAGCATGGCGGCCCATTTGACTAATAACACGACTTGTTCATCATTGATTGACCATTGTTTACAGGCAGACTGGCATAAATGTTCAACGGTACTGGCGATTCGGTGCGCCTGTTCAATATCTACGCCCCATTTGCTCATGCTTGCTTCCACGGTAGCGTCTCTGACATCGTCGTGTGTTATACGACCGACCAGGTCGTACAACAGGCCTTCACGCATGCTCTGATCTGAAACTAGCATGTGTTCAATATTTAATGTTTTGAATATGGCAAGCAATACTGACAGGCCGCCGGCGATCACAGGTTTACGGTTGTCACTCAGGCCAGCAAGATTTAGCTTATCAATATGACCAGCAGCGATGAGAGCGTCACGTAGTTTTAGTAAAGATTCATAATTGATGCCGTCCAGGCACCAGCCCTCTCCATGCACTATATCCGCAATAGCTTTGATTGTGCCGGAACAGCCTATAGCTTCGTCCCATTTACCTGACTTGAAATCATTCGCCTGAGGAAAAAGTGTAAGCGCGGCATCTATCTCAGCGGCATTCATGGCAATTTTAGTTATTTGGCCATCGTCAAAAAAGCGTTTGCTTGAGCTGACACAACCGGTGTAGAGGCTTTCTCTTCGTAAAGGCGTCATACCGCTGCCAATGATAAATTCTGTGCTGCCGCCGCCGATATCAACGACTAGTCTTCGACCATCTTTTGTTGCCAGGCCGTGGGCAACACCGAGGTAGATCAGGCGTGCCTCCTCGCGACCTTCTATGATCTCGATAGAGTGGTCTAAAATTTTTTCAGCTTTTTTGACAAAGGCGCCTGCGTTTTTAGCGATTCGCAGGGTATTGGTGCCGGCGATACGAATGGCAGATTGCGGTATATCACGGATTCGCTGAGCGAAAGATTCAAGGCATTCAAAGGCTCTATTTTGAGCAGATTCATTTATAATGCCATTCTTATCGAGTCCGCCTCCAAGACGAACATTTTCCCGTAGACGGTCGATAATAGATAATGTGCCAGACTCTTCAAGGCGCGCAACAATCATATGGAAACTGTTAGAACCTAGGTCGATGGCCGCAACAGTTTCAGGTAAGAGTTGTTTTGTTGTATTCATCTAGTGAGTAATGTGTGATCGTATAGCACAATATATAATGATATCTTACATTAAAAGGTAAATGCTGTAATTGATAAATAGCGTGTTTGTAGGCTATAAAATACTTAAGATGTATATAAAACAGACCATTATTATCGTGCTTTATGCTGTTGTAACAATGGCTAGCGCGCAGTCAGAAGAGCAGTTACCGGATAAGGTAACTGACTCTGAAATAAATGCTGAAGCAGAAAAAGACGATAGGCTCTCAGCAGAGGATGCTGAAGCGATTATAGAATACAATATCTACAGAAAAGATCATCCAGATAATCCTTGCGCACGTGATATGGATACCTATGATTATGAAAAGAGCTGGTATGACGAGACACAGATATATATTAATTCAAAATTTTGCGAGCCAGCGTTATGGTTTGATAACTTCTTTGCTAATGACAGAATTTATAAAGAAGGTGTTGCTGGCACCTATGTTCGCTGGAGAAATGAGTTTACCTATGATGAAGAGGAAGGTTATAAATACGACATGGGTATTAACGCCAGCGTAGAGTTGCCCGGGTTTTCAGATCAGTTACGTTTAACTTTTGATAATGATGAAGATGAAGACATACGAGATGTTGCTCCCGGTGCCGGTGAAGATTCTGCTAATAGCCTGGGTCTGCAGTTGGATCTACGGGAGAATGCGAGATCAAAATTTAACGTTAGGGTAAGCTTTTCACCAAAGATTCTTTTTAGATATCGTTATACCTATCCTGTCTACGATAGTTTAATCTTGCGTTTTACACAGGAAGTGCAGAGAAAGAAACAAGTCAATTCAGCACGCACATTAATAGATGTAGAGCACGCATTTAAACCACAGTTTTTGTTTCGTTCTTCTACCGAGGGAAAAGTATCAGAAGATTTTGAAGGCGTAGACTGGCTGCAGGCCTTCGTACTGTATCAACGGATAAATAAAAAAACATCATTATCGTATGAATCCAGCGTCAATGGCATCAGTGAACCGCAGACATTAGCGACAAATTATCGTCTTGGTCTTCGTTTTAGAAAAAACTTTCACCGCAGATGGTTGTTTTATGAGGTTTCTCCCGAGATGACGTGGCCAATAACGCTTGATGAGGAGCGATTTAATGTCGTGAAAGAGCGACGATCCAAATGGCTGCTGTTTTTTAGGCTCGAAGTGCACTTTGGTAATGCTTATAAAAAACGTTATGAGGATTACAATTGAGTAGAGCAGCTAATGAATAGCGTCCGACTATATTACATAAAATATGATGCCAAGGGTGACCATGTACCGCTAGATAAAAAACAGCAGGAACGATGGTTGTCCGAGTTGTCCATGCAAAAGCGTGAAGCGGTCGAACGGCTGATCAATAACGATGATCGGATAATTTCTCTGTTGGCCTCGCAATTAATAAAGTTATGCGCGCGCGATGAGGCGGTTGATGATTTTCGTTTATCAGACGTGGTTTATCCTGAGACCGGGAAGCCGGGCTGGCAGAGTGAGCAGGGCTCGGTTTTAGATTTTAATGTCTCTCACTCAAATGCATGTGTAGTGGTCGCCGTCAGTCGCACGGTAAAAGTCGGAGTAGATGCTGAAAAAATTCGTCAGTTAAAAAACTTAAACTTCAAAATGGTCATGTTGCCCGATGAGCTAAAGTCGATACACGAAACGCCCACATTATTTTTTCAATTATGGTCAAAAAAGGAAGCCGTTGTAAAAGCGGCTAACACTAGTGGTATATCTCGTATGCGCGATGTTGTCTTAACGGGGAGTCGGGCGGTACTGGATGGTGCAAGCTGGCACTTAAGAGAAATTAACCTGGATGATGAGTTCGATGATAGTTATGAGATCTACCTGGCGACTTCTGAACCGGTTGATGAATTAAAAATTAAATGTATATATATTGATGATTTAGTAAGGGATTCAGGCGACGATCAGGAAGGTAATACTGCAGCTTGAACGCAGCGTAAGATATCGTAGTCGTAGATTCCGTCGAGGGCGTCAAAAACAGGTTTGAGTTTTCTGCTATCTGTATCGACATTCAATAACGCCTCATGAATGACGTTTATTTCCTGTTGTTTTAATTTAATAACGTCTTCAAGTTCGAGCTCGCCCTGCTCGATGCAGTCAGCAAGGTGAGAGTAGATTGTGGAGGGTTTAAGATTTCTCTGTGATGCGATTGTATTTATATCCATGCCGCTACGAAATAACGACAGACTTTCGCCGACGGTATCTGTGGCGTGCTGTTTTTCATTCTTTTTATGGTCGTTTATAACTTTTAAAAATACATCACCATATTTTTTAAGTTTACTTTTACCAACGCCGTTAATCAGTAATAGTTGCTCATGGTTGCCAGGCTGTCGTTCCATCATCTCCGAGAGAGTGGCGTCGTGAAAAATTACAAACGGTGGCACATCATTTTCATCGGCGAGATTTTTACGGCATACACGCAAGGCTTCCCATAAGAGATTATCTGATGCGTTACTGCTAGCGAAAGTTTTTCGATTTTTACGTGTGGCTTTGATCGGGTTGTTTATTTTTCGCAATAGTAAGGTTTGCTCGCCACGTAATATCGCACGGCATGGTTCTGTCAGGTGCAGGCTGCCATGGCCTTCTAGATCAACAGAGAGCAGATTGCGGCTGATCAACTGACGGAAGATGTTTCTCCAGTGTTTGCTGTCGAGTTCTTTGCCAATGCCAAAAACGCTAAGAGAGTCATGGCCAAATTGTTTGATGCGGCCATCATCTTTTCCGGTTAATACATCAACCAGGTAGTTAACGCCAAATCGCTGGCCCGTTCGATGTACACAGGACAGAGCCTTTTGCGCGGCGACACTAGCGTCCCAGGTTTCTACCGGGGTCAGACAGTTGTCGCAATTACCGCAGGGTTCATCGAGGTTTTCATCGAAGTAACGCAGTAAGGATTGCCGCCGGCAGCTGGTTATATCGGTAAAACCAAGCATGGTTTCAAGTTTATGATGTTCCACTCTCTTGTATTTTTCTTCCGCTGTCGATGTCGCCATCATCTGCTTGAGCGTGATGACATCCTGTAGGCCAAAGACCATCCAGGCAGTTGCCGGTAGACCGTCGCGCCCGGCCCTGCCGGTTTCCTGATAATACGCTTCCATGCTTTTTGGTAGATTGAGATGGGCAACAAAACGGACATCGGGTTTATCTATACCCATGCCAAAGGCAATGGTGGCAACAATGATAACGGCGTCTTCACTGAGAAAACGCTGCTGGTTAATCTGTCTGATTTTGGCAGGTAAACCAGCATGATAAGGCAGCGCAGTAAATCCCTTTTCTGTTAGCCACGTAGCGACGGCTTCAACTTTTTTTCGTGACAGGCAATAAACGATTCCTGAGTCATTCTCGTGTTCATTTTGAATAAAACGTAATAATGCGTTGCGTGCATTACCTTGTGCTTCACTGATACGGTAACAGATGTTGGGCCGATCAAAACTGGAGATGAATTCGCGAGCATTTTCCAGAGCAAGCCGATGTTTGATCTCTGCGCGTGTTTTTTCATCTGCCGTAGCCGTCAATGCGATACGTGGCACATCTGGAAAATGCTCGTGCAGCAATGATAACTGGATGTAGTCTGGTCGAAAATCATGACCCCATTGTGAGACGCAGTGCGCTTCGTCGATGGCAAAAAGTGAGATGGTGGTGCGTCTTAACAAACTGAGAAAGCCATTAGTCGTGAGTCGCTCTGGTGCAACGTACAACATGTCCAGCTTGCCATTAATCAAATCAGCCTCGGTCTGACGGGCGGTGTTGGCATCCAGGGTTGAGTTTAAATAGGCAGCATTGATTCCAAGTTGTCGCAATGCCATGACCTGGTCATGCATAAGAGCGATTAACGGTGAAATGATGATGCCGGTGCCATTACGAACCAATGAAGGAATCTGATAACACAGTGATTTACCGCCACCGGTAGGCATCAGTACGACAGCATCATCAGCGTTGATTAACGTCTGTACAATTTCGCCCTGTTGCAGACGAAAATCTTTATAACCGAAAGTATTCTGGAGATAATTGAGCGCTGAATCCATGAGCGCTATTGTAAGGCATGTGCTAACGAATTGATCAAATATATCCTATTTTATTTCTGGATGGCCAATTGCCGGCGGTGGTTATTCAGGGGCGGAAAACTGTGCTGTCCCGCTTTCATCCTCTTCTTCATCATCGTCATGGTCAATTAAGCTTAATCCACCATGGCCACTGTCGTCAGATTTACTGCTGGCTTTGCCTTTCGCCGCCAATTCAATTTTGAGCCGCAGATTATTTTCAGCATCGGCATTTTTAAGGGT
>JBFFVI010000052.1:0-9676 GCA_041570895.1 Gammaproteobacteria bacterium | reverse complement strand
TAATGAAACTAACACGCAGAGATTTCATTAAGACAAACGCTATCGCAGCAACAGCTACCGCTGCAGGTATAACAGTACCTGGGGTCAAAGAAGCTTTAGCAAAAACAAAAGACGATATCCGCTGGGACAAAGCCCCCTGCCGTTTTTGCGGCACCGGTTGCAGTGTGCTGGTAGGCACCAAAAACGGTCGCGTGGTGGCTACCCAGGGTGACCCGGACGCACCGGTTAATCGAGGACTCAACTGTATCAAAGGCTATTTCCTGTCCAAGATCATGTACGGTAAAGACCGTTTAACCCAGCCCTTGCTGCGCATGAGCAACGGTGAATATGACAAGGAAGGTGAATTTACCCCGGTTAGCTGGGACAAAGCCTTTGATGTCATGGAAGAAAAATTCAAAGCCGCATTAAAACATGACCTGGAAGCCAACAAGGGTAAAAAACCCGAAGAGATCGTTTCTACCGTTGGCATGTTCGGTTCTGGACAATGGACCGTATGGGAAGGTTATGCCGCTTCGAAACTGTACAAGGCCGGTTTCCGATCAAACAACATTGACCCTAACGCGCGTCACTGTATGGCATCAGCGGTCGGCGGTTTTATCCGTGCTTTTGGTGCTGATGAACCGATGGGCTGTTACGATGATCTGGAACATGCCGATGCCTTTGTTCTCTGGGGCTCTAATATGGCGGAGATGCATCCTATTCTCTGGTCACGCCTCACCGATACCCGTCTGACCAAAGAAGGCTGTGAAGTACACGTGTTATCCACCTTCGAACATCGCTGTTTCGATCTGGGCGATAACAACATGATATTCACACCACAGACCGACCTGGCGATCCTGAACTATATCGCTAACTACATCGTACAGAATAAGGCCTACAGCAAAGACTTTATCGGTAAACACGTTAACTTTAATAAAACCCCTACCGATATCGGTTACGGGCTGCGTCCTGATCATCCGCTGGAGAAAAAGAAAACCGGCACAGGCGGCAAACTTACCAAGATCACGTTCGAAGAATACGCTAAATCACTCGAACCCTACACACTCGAGTACACCGCCGAACTTTCCGGTGTGCCTGAGGAAAAACTTTTACGCCTGGCAAAATTGTATGCCGATCCGAAGAAGAAGATTACTTCTTTCTGGACCATGGGTTTCAATCAGCATACCCGCGGCGTCTGGGCCAACGGTCTGATGTACAACGTCCACCTGTTAACAGGTAAAATTTCTGAACCGGGTAATGGTCCGTTCTCATTAACCGGACAACCCTCTGCCTGTGGCACCGCACGCGAAGTCGGTACCTTCTCGCATCGTCTACCCGCTGATTATGTCGTGAAGAAAAAACCGCATCGTGATCTGGCTGAAAAAATCTGGAAGTTACCTGAAGGCACCATTCCTGGCAAACCGGGCTATCACGCGGTATTACAGAACCGCATGTTGAAAGACGGCAAACTCAATGCCTACTGGGTGCAATGTAATAACAACATGCAGGCTGCAGCAAACCTGAATGAGGAAACGCTTCCCGGTTATCGCAACCCTGCCAACTTTATTGTTGTTTCCGATCCCTACCCAACCGTTACTGCCATGGCGGCTGATCTGATCTTACCGACTGCCATGTGGACGGAGAAAGAAGGTGCTTATGGTAATGCAGAACGCCGCACACAGTTCTGGCGTGAACAGGTATCAGCGCCGGGTGAAGCGAAATCGGATATGTGGCAGGTGGTCGAATTCTCCAAACGCTTCAAAGTCGAAGACGTATGGCCAGAAGAGCTGATCGCCAAACAGCCAGAATATCGTGGCAAAACTTTATATGAAGTTTTATACGCCAACGGCCAGGTCGATCAGTTCCCTAAAGAGACCGTGACTGATAGTGCTGGCAATAAATATAACAACCATGAGATGGAAGACTTTGGTTTCTACATACAGAAAGGCCTGTTTGAAGAATACCGACGCTTCCAGTTAGAAGGGCCTAAAAAAGGACACGAACAGGCACCCTTTGAGGTTTATCACAAAACCCGCGGTCTACGCTGGCCGGTCGTCGACGGTAAAGAAACCTTGTGGCGTTACCGTGAAGGTTATGACACCTATGTTAAAAAAGGTGAAGACATCCGTTTCTACGGTAATGCTGACGGTAAAGCCAATATCATCACCGCGCCTTATGAACCTGCCGCAGAAAGTCCTGATAAAGATTATGATCTA
Source organism: Gammaproteobacteria bacterium (assembly GCA_041570895.1). GTDB lineage: Bacteria > Pseudomonadota > Gammaproteobacteria > SZUA-229 > SZUA-229. The sequence goes on along the minus strand of JBFFVI010000052.1, from coordinate 7,481 downwards.
TGGCTGTGCACCGGTCGTGTTCTGGAGCACTGGCATTCCGGTTCGATGACCCGTCGCGTTCCAGAGTTATATCGCGCCTTCCCGGATGCGGTTATCTTCATGCACCCGGATGATGCCAAAGAACGTGGCCTGCGTCGTGGCCTGCCGGCAAAAATTCAGAGCCGCCGTGGTGAGATCACTGCACGTATCGAAACCAGAGGCCGTAACAAAGTGCCTAAGGGCCTGATCTTTGTGCCCTGGTTTGATGCCAGTCGTCTGATCAACAAGGTCACACTGGATGCGACAGATCCACTATCGAAAGAGACCGACTACAAGAAATGTGCGGTTAAAGTCGTTAAAGCCTGATACCGTTCATTAAGTATATAACGACGTGATGAGCATACAGCCTACACAGCACAGCGCGAAACGGAACAGCCGACGGAAGTTTTTATTAGACTCCTCTCGTGCTGCCGGTGCTGCTACGCTGTTCGCTTTAGGTGTCGGCCTGTATTCCCGCCAGACAGTATCACTGCCAGCGTCTGCGATACGCCCACCCGGCGCGCTCGACGAAAAAGATTTTCTCAGCGCCTGTGTCCGCTGCGGTTTATGTGTGCGTGATTGTCCGTTTGACACCCTGAAACTGGCTAAATTTGGCGATAAAGTCGCCACCGGTACGCCCTACTTCACTGCGCGCGATATACCCTGCGAGATGTGTGATGACATCCCCTGCGTTAAAGCCTGCCCGACCGGCGCCCTCGATCACAGCCTGGAAAATATCGACGATGCGAGAATGGGGCTGGCGGTTTTAATCGATGAAGAGAACTGCCTGAACTTTCAGGGTCTACGTTGCGATGTCTGTTATCGTATCTGCCCGGTCATCGACAAAGCCATCACCCTGGAAATGGAGCACAATGTTCGCAGTGGCAAACATGCGTTATTTATCCCTACCGTACATTCAGAGCACTGTACCGGTTGCGGTAAATGTGAACGCGCCTGTGTGCTCGAAGATACCGCCATCCGCGTTATGCCCTATGAACTGGCAAAAGGCGAACTTGGCCATCATTACCGCTGGGGCTGGAAAGAGAAAAACAAAGCCGGTGAAAGCCTGGTGACACCCGATGTCGAGCATCGATATAATCTGCCTCAGGGACAGTCTTATGACCTGCAGGGAGAAGGCCTGATCATCCAGGATAAAACATCAGAAAGCAGTCCGTTTGGCACTGATCCGCTAGAGACATTAAAGCAGAATAACTTTAATGCACGGGAGACGGAATGATGAGCCGTCCACTCCACCCGGGTAAAACTGCGAGAGAAAATAAAGGCTGGCTGATCGCTAATAAATGGCTGCTCGCGCGTCGCTTCAGTCAGTTATCCATCCTGTTACTATTTTTAATCGGGCCATGGTTTGGACTCTGGATAGTTACCGGTAACCTGACATCAAGTCTCACCCTCGAGACCCTGCCACTTACCGACCCTTATGTATTACTGCAGAGTTTGTTTGCCGGACACTCCCCGGAAACTACGGCGATTACCGGCGCAATCATCGTTTTATTATTTTATATCCTGGTCGGTGGCCGGGTTTACTGTGCATGGGTTTGCCCGGTAAACATGGTGACGGATACGGCGCAATGGTTACGTGAGCAATTCAAAATTTCCGGATCATCAACCATGTCACGCAAGACGCGTTACTGGATCCTGGCGGCAACCCTGATACTCGCCTTCAGCACTGGCAGCATGGCCTGGGAGATGATCAACCCTGTCACCATGTTTCATCGTGGCCTGGTATTCGGTATGGGGCTAGCCTGGTTTATTATCGCCGCGGTTTTCATGCTTGATCTATTGGTCAGCAAACGGGGCTGGTGCAGCCACCTATGCCCGATGGGTGCATTCTATAGTTTGCTGGGAACTCACAGTTTGCTACGTGTGCGTGCAGACGGACGTGAACAGTGTGACGATTGCATGGACTGTTTCATGGTATGCCCCGAACAGCAAGTTATCCGGCCTGCACTAAAAGGCCATTTGAATAAAAACAGTAGCGAAATTACCGGTCCAGTGATCACTTCAGCCAATTGCACTAACTGCGGACGCTGTATAGACGTCTGTGCAAAAGATGTTTTTCACTTTGGCTTACGTACCAACAATACAGTAAAAAATAATTTCAGCAATTTTAAAAATAATAGCAAACAACTCAATCATTCTTCTGGAGTAGAGGTCTTGTGATGATGAAAAAAATAACCGCAATAATAGTCCTACTGGCAACTGTAGGTTTTGGTACACAAACGAGTGCAGAAACTGTCAGCTCTTTAAGGGGGGCAGCTGCTATCAATCAGGAATCATCTGCACCCGATGCGAAACAATACAATAAGGATGAACAGCCGATCGCTCGTGATTACGTGCAACAACCACCGCTGATCCCGCATAAGATAAACAACTACCGCATTAATCTTAAATCGAATAAGTGCATGAGTTGCCATAGCTGGTCTAATTACCGCGAAGCCGGCGCCACCAAGATAAGCCAGACACATTTTGAATCCCGCGATAAAAATGTATTGGCCAATGTTTCAGCACGACGTTATTTCTGTACCCAATGTCACGTTCCTCAGGTGGGTGCAAAACCATTAGTCGAAAATGATTTTCAACCGATCACTGCCATCTCCGGCCAGTAGATACTGAGCAGTAGGTTAGCAGGTACAGTAAAAATATATTTTATGGAACATCTATCATGAGCAATAAAAAAACTAAAGAATGTAACGACATGATACTTTGCAGAATATGGCAGGTATTAAAAAAGCCATCGATAACCTATTCACTGGGCACACTACTGGTGGTCGGTTTTATTTCGGGCGTCATCTTCTGGGGTGGTTTCAATACCGCGATGGAGATGACCAACAGCGAAGAGTTCTGTATTTCCTGCCACGAGATGGAAGATAATGTTTTCGAGGAATACAAAGAGACCATCCATTACAGTAACCGTACCGGTGTGCGTGCTACCTGCCCTGACTGCCACGTACCCAAAGAATGGCATCATAAAGTCGTGCGTAAGATACAGGCCAGTAATGAGTTATTGCATAAAGCACTCGGCACCATCAATACACGTGAAAAATTTGAAGGTAAACGATTAGAGCTAGCCAAACACGTCTGGGAAGCAATGGAAAAAACAGATTCGCGAGAATGTCGAAACTGCCATAATTTTGAACACATGGATTTCACAGAACAGGGGCGTCGTTCAGTGAAAGCACATTCTGAAGGTCTTGATGTAGGTAAAACCTGTATCGACTGTCACAAAGGTATCGCACACGAATTACCCGACATGCACGATGTTGATCCGGGTTCCTCAATCGGCAACATTTAATTATCCGTCATTGCGATGCCCACATGGATGGTCATCGCAATGACGGCTGTTTAACCATTGATTTAGTAAGCAATATATCCACCTTATCGCCTGTATGCTAAATACAGGTGATGCGGTACTTCTTCACCGTGACCCTAAATCGGTATTGATTGAATCTTTACACAGGATTACCATTGAAGTTCAGTATGAATAACGCAAACACACAAAACAACACGGCACTCATCGACCCGTTTGGTCGACGTATCGAGTATGTCCGTCTCTCACTGACAGACAAATGCAACCTGCGCTGTTTCTACTGCATGCCAAAAGGCTTCAAGGACTTCGAACAGCCCGAAAACTGGCTGACTTTCGATGAGATCGAACGTGTCATAAAAGCCTTCACCGAACTCGGTGTCGGCCGCGTTCGCTTAACCGGTGGTGAACCACTGGTGAGAAAAAATGTTGCCGAACTGGCCAACCGCCTCACTGCCTTACCCGGACTTGATGATCTCTCACTGAGCACCAATGCGACTTTACTCGAGCAGCATGCGCTCGCTCTAAAACAGTCCGGCATATCAAGGATTAACGTCAGTCTGGACAGTTTAAAAGCTGAACGATTCAATCAGATTACCGGTGGTGATCTGCAACCGGTTCTCGATGGCTTAATGGCAGCAAAACAGGCAGGATTTTCTCCGATAAAAATCAACATGGTTGCCATGAAAGGCATCAATGATGACGAATTTGAAGACATGGTCGAGTTTTGCCTGCGACATGACTTCACCTTACGCTTTATCGAAACCATGCCGATGGGAGCGACCGGTGAAGATGCCACCGATCACTACATTGATCTGCAGACGGTCAAGCAGACACTTTCAAAAAGCTTTGAATTAATTCCCGGCGTCATGCCAGGCGGCGGTCCAGCCAGATACGTTCAGATCAAGAACACCGATCTGCGCATCGGATTTATCACCCCTATCTCGCAACATTTTTGTGAGAGCTGCAACCGAGTACGCCTGTCGACCGATGGCACGCTTTACCTGTGCCTGGGGCAGGATGATAAACTTGAATTACGTCCATTGTTACGCGCTGGCATCAGCGATGATGAATTAAAAAATGTTTTGATCCAGGCAATTGGGCTGAAACCTGAAAAACATGAATTCAACGAGAAGCCCGAACAGGTCGTACGCCTGATGAGCATGACCGGCGGTTGACATTCAATACTGCATTAATTGTTATTAAGCTCAGTTAATGCCCAGCCCTTTAAGTTTTCGATAGATAGTACGCTCGCTGATGCCCAGGGCATCGGCCACCTTTTTGCGGTTGCCCTGATACTGATCAAGCAGGCCATTTATGTGCTGCGCTTCGATGTCTTTTAAAGTTTTCTGCTCAGTAGGCGTTGCCACTGGCGCTGCAGAAAACTGGTTTATTTCATTATTTACTGTCTCTGCCGGCTCGATACAATGGGGCAAGTTATTGATCACACTATCGATCAGAGCTGCATCTATTCGTCTGCCTGGGCTACGAGTTGCCGCGATAAAAAGAATATTACGCAGTTCGCGGACATTGCCAGGATATTTATAAGTTTTGAGATGCGGATAAGCATCGGGCGTTAAATCGTAACTGCTATGCATTGATCGATTGATACCAACAAGCAGGTTTTTAGCCAGCAGAGGTATATCATCGATACGATTTCGCAGACTTGGCAGCCGAATATTCAGACAGGCAATCCTGTAATACAGGTCTTCACGGAAAGCACCTGCGATGACCGACTCCCATAAATGCCGGTTAGTTGCACAGATAATTCGGACATTGACCTTGCGGGTTTTCTTGCCACCAACTCGCCTGTATTCGCCATTTTCCAGGACACGGAGTAGTTTGGCCTGCTGAGAGGCAGGCAGGTCGCCAACCTCGTCAAGAAATATAGTGCCGCCGTCAGCAAGTTCAAACAATCCCTGTTTATCACCGACACTGCCGGTATATGCACCATTGGCATGGCCGAACATCTCTGACTCGAACAGGTTATCGGTAAACACCGTACTGTCTATGATTTGAAATGGTTCGTTACAACGTGAAGAATGCTGGTGAATGAATTCAGCAGCTAACTCTTTGCCAGTGCCTGTCTCACCCAGTAACAATACCGGTGCATCCGAACTGGCGGCAATATTCAGCTGATTGACACATGCGATAAACTCGGCAGACTCGCCAACCATACGTTCGCTACCCGGCATATGAGCGTCCATCGATGAAATCTTCTCGATACATTCCCCAAGGAATAGCTCGCCATCAGATCCCCTGAGAGGAAATGCCGATACTTTTACATGATGCATGCGATGATCAGAATCACAATGGATGTGTGCACAGACTTTTGCTTCACCATTATTGAATACCTGGTCATGAGGACACTCCTCACCTTCAACACTACAAGGGTGCTCGTTGCCGTGACTGATCTGGTAGCACATACTGCCAACAGCCTCTTCCCTGGTAGCACCATACTCCTGTTCATAAGCTTCATTCACTGCCAGGATACGATAGTCTTTATCGATAACGACAAAAGGTCTCTCGTGACTGTTCACCAACGATGCCAGATCGATTGATGTTTCTGTTTCAACTTTCTTATCCATCAATACCTCGTTAATACTTGGTAAACAAAGAAATCGCTGGTATGACGCAAGTGACATACAATCACATAATACGTCAGTGTAACATGCCACAATGTCATAAATATGACATATATCAATAAACGTCCACGTCAAAATATTTAGTAAATACAGATAGTTAAATATAGAACAAGCAATGGCATACTATTTGCTTTGATTACCAGGTGAACTTCCTCATGCCTATCATCAGCGCATGCAGTAAAACTAAATGTTAAAAATGAGAAAAAAAATATGAATCTGAATAAATTTATCCTGACTGCTTTTCTGGCTTTACCAGGCTCTTTTTTAAGCGCTTTATATATAAACACCGTTCAGGCCGCTGATATCGTACCCAATGAAATCATGCTGCCCGGAACCCAGCCCAACGAAGTCAGTAATTTCGAATCACCGAACAAATGTGACAACTGCCATGCCGGTTACAATGGTACTGATACTGTTGGACACCCTCAGGATGAACCGGCTACTGGCTGGCGCGGCGCTGCCATGGGCAATGCCGGACGAGACCCGATCTTCTGGGCGACCATGGCAATTGCTGAACAGGATTTTGATGGCGCTGGTGATCTGTGCATTCGTTGCCACAGCACCGGCGGCTGGTATGGCGGACGCTCCACCCCGACCGATGCTTCCGGTCTTGCCGCCAGTGACTCCGATGGTGTCGATTGCGATACCTGTCATTCAATGACCAACCCGGATAATACCGAACATCTGGGTGTGATGAACTCTCCCTTTATTGCTAACTGTGATGGTGATGCGGACGCTCTTAACAAGTGTGCAACAGGAGAAGGTTTCTATGGCAGCGGCATGACATCCATGTGGTCTGGTAGCGACAAACTTGGTCCGTATAGTGAAAATGATGCCGATGCACGCCACCAGTTCATGCAGTCCAAGTTCCATCGCAGCGTGGATTTCTGCGGTACCTGCCATGATGTATCCAACTCAGCTGTTGGCGACCTGGCACCTGGCAATGGTGCGCAGCCAGGCAATCCACATAGCGTGGTATCCAGCTGGGACCTGGGCTTAACGGTAGATGTCAACGGCACGCCTGTCAATGTCCCTGATGTGGGCGGACGGGTTCAAGATAAGGCCGCTTTCAACAATCCACCTTATGCCTATGGCGTCGTTGAACGCACCTTTAGCGAGTACAAGGCCAGCGCCTTCCCGACTACGCTGGTATCCGATTTCAACACTCTTCCGTCCGACCTTCAGGTTGCTGGCGGTTCCCTCGAAACTACCTATCAGGCTGCACTGCTTGCCGGCAAAGACGGTAACTACGAAGATGGCGACCCTCGCTACTTTAGCTGTCAGTCCTGCCATATGCGTCCAGTGGAAAGCGCTGGTGCCAACAAACGCGGTGTAAAAATCCGCAAGGATCTGCCACAACATGACCATACCGGCGGTAACTACTGGCTGGCCGATATGATCAAATACCAGGATTCCCAGGGCCATCTACGTCTCGGCGGTGACCTGTCAGTCACCCAGGTAACAGCTATTGGTTATGGTCAGCAACGTGCCGT
>JBFFVI010000051.1:0-9685 GCA_041570895.1 Gammaproteobacteria bacterium | reverse complement strand
GTCTAATGCCAGTTTGACACTAATCGTTAATGGTACAGAGAGCAGCATACCGACTGGACCTAACACCCAGCCCCAGAAAACTAAAGATACAAACACCACCAGCGTTGACAGCCCCAGACCCTTACCCATGTATTTTGGCTCGACAACGCTACCGATAATGACATTCACTGCGATGTATACCGCAGCCGCGACAACCGCTGATGAAAAACCCAGTTGCACCATAGTCAATAATACTGCCGGTACCGCCGCGATGATCGAACCGATATTGGGCACGAAATTAAGCATGAAGGCCAGCACACCCCATAACACAGCATAATCAACACCTATCAGCCACATCGCCATTGCGATGATGATACCGGTAAGCATGCTGATGATGGTTTTCATACTCATGTAATGGCGTAACTTATCGACGAATATCTGTGCGAACATTTCTTCATCATGCTGCGCATCATCGCGACCTTCGGCTGATATAAATTTTTGCGTTAGCCCCGCGGCTTCTATCAGGAGGAAAACAACCGTCAGGATAATCAAAAAAGAGTTCGCTAAAACATTGCCAAACCCTTTCAGAATCGAAGATAGCAGGCCTACCGTTGCAGCTGGATTGACGACCTCTTTAATACTGTCTGTCACAGAGATTCCATGCTCACTTAACCATAACAAGGTACCGCTCCAGCCTGCCGTGATCTTTTCCTGATACAACGGTATCGACTGACTGAAGTCAGAGATCGAACTGCCTACTAACACTGTTAACATAAACCCGATAATCACCACCAGCAGTATCACCAGTGTTATCGCCAGACCTTTGGGAAAACCCTTCTGCTGCAGGTTACTCATCAGTGGAAAACTGATCACTGCTATAAATACAGACAATAAAAAAGGCACTAAAAATGGCGCCGCATATTTCAACCCGGCAATGATGATAACCAGAGCCGCACTTATGATGACTACTTGTGATGCTGATGCAGATGTATTAGCCAACGCCTTACCCCCCATATGAAATCTTTCTCTTACTCTGAATCAACATCTATCAGCTCGACGCCTTCTTCCTTGATCTCAACTTTTTCAATTTTTTCAAAGCGGCTACTGATCTTATTGGCAGAGATATGAACATCTTTCACATCATTATTCGCCTGCTGTATATGCAACGAAAGTTTGTCCATACGTATTCTAAAGCGATCAAAATCTTTTGCCAGATTAACCAGGTGCTCCTGGATGACATGCACCTGCTTACGCGTTGCAGAATCTTTCAGTACCGCTCGAGCCGTCGTTAACACCGCCATCAAGGTCGTCGGTGAAACCATCCAGACACGCGCCCGCTGGGCCTCTTCCACTAACTGAGATTGATGTGCATGTATTTCAGCAAAGACAGCTTCCGCAGGTATAAACATGATGGCGCCATCAGCGGTTTCGTTCTCGATAATATATTTTGCAGCAATATCTTTAATATGTTTCTTAATATCAAGTCGAAACTGTTTTTCCGCAATCAGGCGATCAGCATCAGTCGCGTCGTTATCCATCATTTTCTGAAATGAGTCGAGAGGAAATTTTGAGTCTATTGCAATATGCCCGGTCGGGTCCGGCAAAAACATCATGCAGTCAACGCGCGTACCGTTACTTAATGTATGCTGTAACGCATAGCTGCCTTCTGGCATGACATTCGCAATCAAGCCGGCCATCTGTACCTCGCCAAATGCGCCGCGCGACCGCTTATCCGTCAGCACCTCCTGCAAACTCACCACATTATTGGATAACTCGACGATACGTTGCTGCGCAGCATCGATCAGTGCCAGTCGTTTGACCACGTCGGTGAACGTCTCAGTGGTTTTTTCGAAACCTTTATTTAGCCGCTGCTCTACCTGACCACTGATATCGCTCAGACGTTTCTGTAGAAGCTCATGTAATTCGTTATTTGATTGTGCAAAACTGGCAATACTGTCTTTTGACATCTCGCCCAGACGTTTTTCGATACTGTGCTGCATCTCACCAAATCGTCCTACTGACGCCTGCGACATTTCGCCTAAACGTTTTTCTATCGCCTGCTGCACCTCACCAAAACGCTGCTCGGTTTTAGTCTGCAGATTACTTTGCGCTTCGAGCAGCGCTGTTCTGGTCTGCTGGAAATTATCCTGCAAAGTTTGCCCGACTCTTGCCTGCTCATCCGACCTGAAGTCCATCTCACCAAATTTTTTATTCAAACGCAAAACCATGGCAAGCAATACGAGTAACACCACAGCCATCAATACAATAATGACCATTTCGCCTGAAGTTAAATTTATAGCACTAAATTGCATGTCACCTGATATTCCTGATTACGATATAATTGAATTTTTAGCTACTCTACCACACGTTGTGACACACATTCTTTGCAAAACGACCGACATAGAAGACCCTGGAAGCAAGAGTTTTGAGGTGAAGATCAAGCGCAAAACCGAGGCTATTTTTGTCGTACATAAAGACGGCGATTTTTTTGCCTACTACAACAAGTGCCCGCATACCGGTGCCGGCCTTGAATGGCAGGAAGACCAGTTTCTCGACCTGGACAAAGCATTGATCCAGTGCGCTACTCACGATGCTTTATTTATTATCGATTCAGGAGAGTGTATTTCCGGACCCTGTGTTGGCGATTTACTGCAGGAGCTGCCATTGGTCATCAAAGGTGATGATATACACCTGAATATATAAAGACTCCATCTACATACAGGCTCGGACCTTATGCCTACCTCAGCACAAAAGTACTGAAACAGGAAACGAAAGAACCTCAAAATACCAATAACTTTCCTTTTTTGTAGAATAAGCAGGCTTGACTTTCTCAAATATTTGGCCTAAGTTAGTAAACGTTTACTTATTTTAATCAAATAAACACATTCTTTAACAACAATCTATAAAAAGGTGAAATATGAGCGACTTCGATTCAGAACTAGATGCTAGCGGCTTAAACTGCCCACTACCTATCCTACGTGCTAAAAAAGCAATTTCAGCACTGGACGCTGGTCAAACATTGAGAATCATTGCAACCGATCCAGGCTCTGTAAAAGATTTTGAAGCGTTTTGTAAGCAGACTGGTAATGAGCTGGTTTCAAGTGGTGAAGAAGACGGAAAATTTGTTTTCGCCATCAAAAAAGCTGCCTAAATTACTTTAGGACAACCAAAGTTGAGTCATCGACTTTCAGGCCCTGAACGCAGAGAAACGATCCTCTCTGCAGCTCAGGGCCTTTTTGCTAGTAAAGGACTTCATGGTGTGTCGGTTGATGAAATCGCCCGTGCGGTCAATGTAAGCCCTGCCATCCTGTACCGGCATTTTGCTTCCAAACAATCCCTTTACGAAGCGGTATTAGAAAAATTTTCCTGTCAGCGTCAAAGTTATGTCGATACCATCGTCAACCATGGCACCCGGTTTGAAGATGCGCTCGCGGGTATGACACAGGTGTACATTTCAAGCATTGCCGATAACCCGGACATCCTAAGAATAGAACTACACAGCCTGCTCGAAGGCAATCCGGCAACACAGGCCTTTTTTCAGAACCGCTGGAAAAGCTTCACCGACTATATCGAATTTGGTTTAAATGAATACCTGCCCTACGACGTCCCAAACCGTGAAAAAACCATCTTAAGTGCCGGACTGATGTTCCAGGGTATGGTACGCGAAGTACTTATTCAGAAATGTTTGCAGCCACAGGATCGCCTGGTTGATCTAAGCCTGTATGAACTGAGCAATGAACTGGTGACACTGTTTCTACGCTCTATTGGCATCAATAAAACACAACTATCTCGTAAGGCGACCATCTCCAGTTAGTGTTTTGTTGTTACTACTGCGCCTGTATTGAACATCGCCCGCCCCTGGTTCAACGTTCCGAACTAGAAAAAATAAAAAACCAGATACAGCGGACGATTTAATGTTTAGCCTGATGAGGTAAAAGTGAACCAAACCGGGCATTCAGCTATAAACTGCTGATTATATAATGAATATGTAGCCCATACAGAATGACCCGATTTATAGTGTAGTTAACTCCTGATCTAATAATTTATAATCCTGCATGATTACAGAGGTTGTTCTAATACTGTATTAAGTTTAGAGATGTGAAATGCATACACACACACTAGAAAACTGGCAACACAGCCATGATTATTCAGTTAAAAATGACAAGGGTGAGCGACGCACAAAATACGTTCTGATCCTCACTGCGATAACCATGATCGTGGAGATAATCGCAGGTAGCGTCTTCGGGTCAATGGCTTTGCTGGCGGATGGCTGGCATATGGGTACGCATGTAGCTGCTTTCATGATCACCATCTTTGCATATCGTTATGCTCGTAAACATGCAGATAATCCGGCTTATGCTTTTGGCACGGGTAAGGTCAGTGTACTGGGCGGCTTTGCCAGTGCTGTCGCGTTAGCCGTTGTTGCACTGGTCATGTTAGTTGAATCGATGCAACGGATAATAGATCCTCATACTATTCAGTTTAATGAAGCAATCGCAGTGGCCAGCCTGGGCTTGCTGATCAATATTATTAGCGCATTTCTTCTAAAAGACGAACATCACCATCATCACCACGACCACGGTGATCACCACCATCACCACGACCATAATTTAAGGGCGGCTTACCTTCACGTGTTAGCGGATGCTCTAACATCGCTACTCGCTATCATTGCCCTGGTATCAGGAAAATATTTTGGCTGGGACTGGCTTGATCCAATAATGGGAATAGTCGGCGCCGTTATCATTACGCGTTGGTCATATGGCCTGCTAAAACAAACTGGTCCCATTTTGCTGGACGGCAGCATTGAAGAAACCTATCAAGCGTCTATCAAAGAAACCATTGAAAAAGATTCAGACAATCAGATTTCTGACATTCATATATGGAAAGTTGGCGCAAACCATTATGCCGCGATAATCTCGGTAGTCACACACTTTCCAAAAAGCACTGAATACTACAAACAACTATTAAACGATTTTCATAAATTATCTCATATTACGATTGAAGTGAACGCCTGTGATGGCGACATGTGCAAGGCACCGTAAACTTACTGATAGAGTGAATGTCTGCTTCTGGCTGCGGTTTCAACTGATCGGCGGGGCAAGACCAGCAACACTCAATATAAATCCGATAATAAAGACCGGGCAAAAAACGACTCTAAAAGCTGACAAACTCCACCATATACGTTAAATTTCAACCACTTTTTTTAATAAGCAGAAAACGCCAATCATGAAATTCAAAAAACTATTACTTGTACTCGCAACGATTGCTCTAACATTTCAACTCCAGCTTGTGCATGCTGCAAACCCAAAAGTTAAGATGGAGACCAGCAAAGGTACGATGATTATCGAGCTATATGCTGACAAAGCGCCAAAGTCAGTCGCCAACTTTTTGAGCTACGTTAATGCCGGCGCTTACGACGGCACTATATTCCATCGTGTTATTAAAGACTTCATGAACCAGGGCGGCGGTTTTACCCCGGACTATAAAAAAGTCGACACCAAAGACCCTATTCAGAACGAAGCAGATAATGGCCTGAAAAATCTGAAATATACTGTCGCCATGGCACGCACCGGTGAGCCACACTCCGCTACCAATCAGTTTTTTATCAACACAGCAGATAATGCATTTTTAGACTACACCGGAAAATCAATGCGCGGCTGGGGTTATGCAGTATTTGGCAATGTCATCGAAGGACAAAATGTTGCGGATATTATCTCACGTGCAGCAACCGGCTCCGGCGGTCCATTCTCACAGGATGTACCACGTACACCGATCATTATTGAAAAAATGACTGAGATTAAACAGTAAAGCCTTTGGCGCTAGTCGAAATACACGACTAGCGCCGATTTAAAAACTCTGGCAAAAAATACTCACTAACCAGAAGCGGCTTACCCGAAACACGGAAAACCGATCGCCGCCCCCACACAGATTCACCTGTCATGTTATATTGATTCGCTTCATTTGATGCGGACAACACTGCAACATGCACCTCTTCTCGCCGCATGGTTCTATCAGCAAATAACATTGCGCCCAGGGGACGACTACCCATATTGCCATAACGCCGCCGCGCGCCGCGTAATGTTGTCGTAGGAATAACGGTTCTGGCATATATCAGCGGCTGATCATCGCAACATAGCAAAACCTGCCTGACCAGGGCCGAGTGCACATTATTCAGCGCCATGGCTGACGCCTCTTCAGGATCCAGCATCTGCCATTGTTGTGATATCACCCGCACGGAAAAACGCTTACCGCAGAGCGCGACCATACGCACAGTTAATGAAGAAGCATCAAACAGCCAGGGCACTAAAGCAGGATTAATCGAATGATTAAAAAGTTGATTGCGCCGATACCAGCGCTGCCTTGATTTCACGATATTGATATCACAGTGTGCTTATAAAAGCCTATTTTAACTTGAAACCAATCGGACAAAAGAAGTTTTTATCTTCTTAATACAGCAAGCCACAGGAGCAGAAAAAACACGAGGTTCGAGCTTTTTCCCCGGCCTGCAAAGGCTTCTTAAAAAGACCTCTCTGACAGATCAATTGATTAGGCCAGCCACTTCCTGAGCACTGTAGCAAGCTGATCACGTTGTACCGGCTTACCGATATAATCATCCATACCTGTTTCAAGGCATCGTTCTCGATCACCAGACATGACGTTAGCGGTCATCGCAATAATCGGCAGACGCTGTTGCTGCGGAGTTTTGAGATCTAATTTTCGGATTTCACGAGTTGCATCGAAACCATCCATTTCAGGCATCTGGCAATCCATCAGCACCAGATCGAAAGATTGTTCATCTAAGCACTGCAATGCTTCAACACCATTATTTGCAAGCGTCGCCTTCAAGCCGATCCTCTCCAGCATCTTCTGAGCCACCATCTGGTTGACGGGGTTATCTTCCACCAATAATATCCTGGCATTTAACTGCAAGCCCTCATTACTATCGACCGCATCTAATGGCGCAACAGGTTTCTCTGCTGCAGTTTTTAGCTTTGCTGTAAACCAGAATGATGAGCCTTCGCCTTCAACGCTATCCAAACCCAGGGTGCCGCCCATCATATCAACCAGTTGACTGACGATCGCAAGTCCCAAGCCGGTACCACCATATTTTCTTGTGGTTGAACCATCGGCCTGGGTAAAGGCGTTGAACAGGGTATCCTGTGCCGCCACAGGAATACCGATCCCGGTATCGGATACCGTTACTTTTAACTCGACACTATCTATACCTTTACTGACGACATCGATACTGATTTTTACCTCACCTTGTTTGGTGAACTTTAAAGCATTAGAGACAAGGTTAACGATTATCTGTCGTATCCGCATGGGGTCTCCCAGCATCAATTCAGGCAAACTTTCATCTATCTCATGCACCAGGGTTACCCCTTGCTGTTCCGCCTTCAGTGAATGCAAAACAACGATATCTTCTACGATCTGCCTGATATCAAATGCGATATTTTCAAAATCTAATTTGCCCGCTTCAATTTTTGATAAATCCAGAATATCATTCAAGATAGCCAGCAAAGCATCGGCTGATTTATGCGCGATATTGACAAACTCTTTCTGCTCTTCATCCAGGCCGGTATCTTCCAGCAATTGCAAAGTGCCAATCACACCATTCATTGGCGTACGGATCTCATGGCTCATGTTGGCCAGAAACTCGCCTTTCGCCTGGCTCATTTTCTCCGCTTTTTCTTTGGCATTTTTAAGCTCTTCTTCGATCTGCTTGCCATGCTGAATCTCATCTTTCAGATTTTCATTCAAACTCTCGAGGTTATTACCAGCCTTTGTCAGATCTTCAATCAAAGCCTGGTTTTTATACGACAACTCAAGCTCGGCAATCGATGATCGATACATGCGATGAACTGCCATGACCATGACACCGAGGAAGAAACCGGTCATAGCAGATAATGCGTAGTAGACTTCACCGCCAACGTAGAACAGGCGAACCATCAGAGGCAACAACACGCAGCCAACATAACCGTAATACACCCAGGCTACTGAAGAGTAGGCAACACCGGTGGCAGATATACCGACCAGGATAAAAGCGAGTACGATCTGGTTCAATTCATTGAACGGGAACATCAAGGTTGAAGTGATGCCCCAACCTGCGCCACTGAGGAAGACCGAGACCAGGTACCAGCGCCGGATAATATACTTATCTATCGACAGCTTGCTTTCATCAGAATACAACTTGAAATAGTGCGTTGCAAAGCGGTAGACAAATAACAGCAGCATCACTCCGAGCCAGACACTCAAAACCTCATGCGGCAGGTCTTTCCATATCAAACCCACCCAGATGACCGCCATCGAAATACCAGCAACATTGCTGAATCCCGATCCAGCGATCAATCGAGCAATCTGAGTCTGCAGAATGCGCTCTTCCTGCCGAACCGAGGATAAACCGCCTGCATCAAGCGCCAGGTTTTCTGTTTGCGATATCATTTTATTATTTCGAATAAGGGTATCTATGAAAAATAGACTATAGCCGGCTCAAAAGCCAGCAATAAACCTACACATTGGCAAAGCGGTCCGCCTTCCCCAGCCAGCGCCTGACCAGAGGCTTAACCGCTTGCGGGTGATGCTGCAAAATATATAACGCTGTTTTTTTAACCTCGGGAAACCAGTGTTCATCACGCACGATATCTGCGATACGCATCTGCATCAAGCCTGTTTGCCTGGTACCCAGCACCTCACCCGGGCCACGCAGCTCAAGGTCCTTTTCAGCCACTTTGAAACCATCATTGGTCGCTCGCAGAATACTCATACGCTGTTTGCCGGTTTCAGAGAGCGGTGACTGATACATGAGCACACAGGCGCTTTGTTTACCGCCACGGCCAACACGCCCGCGCAACTGATGCAATTGCGCAAGCCCCAGACGCTCCGCATTCTCTATCACCATCAACGATGCGTTAGGCACATCAACACCTACTTCGATAACCGTTGTTGCGATCAGCAGATCAATTTCTTTATTTTTAAACTGGTCAACGATTTGTCTTTTTTCATCCGCTTTCATACGCCCATGAACCAGTCCGACTCGGACATTGGCCAGCTCTGCTGTTAATTGTTCAGCAGTAACTTCAGCCGCCTGGCACTGCAAAACTTCTGATTCTTCGACCAGGGTACACACCCAGTATGCCTGCTCGCCATTCTCGCAGGCTTTTTCGATCCGCTGCACCACCTCTTCTCGACGCGAAGTAGAAACCACGACCGTAGTCACCGGTTTACGGCCTTTGGGTAATTCGTCGATAACGGAATAGTCCAGGTCGGCATATGCCGTCATCGCCAGACTGCGCGGGATCGGCGTCGCTGTCATGATCAGCTGATGCGGCACGATATCGTTATTTCCTTTTTCGCGTAATGCCAATCGCTGATGAACACCAAAACGATGCTGCTCATCGACTACCAGAAAAACCAGTTGTTTAAATTCGACATCATCCTGAAACAGCGCATGCGTACCGATGATGACCTGGCTCTCACCGGTAGCTATCTGATCTAATTTTTGTTGACGTTTTTTGCCTTTATCTTTTCCTGTTAGCAGCAAACATTTTTTTTCATCGAACCAGTGTTTGAAATTAACATGATGCTGCTCAGCCAATATCTCGGTTGGTGCCATTATCGCGATCTGAAAGCCCGCGTTGACCACCGCCATTGCTGCCGCTGCAGCAACAACTGTCTTACCTGAACCTACATCACCCTGCACCAGGCG
>JBFFVI010000050.1:0-9742 GCA_041570895.1 Gammaproteobacteria bacterium | reverse complement strand
CTGTTCTCTTAATCCAGACTCTTCTTACATCATAAAGACGCCACACCCAGACCCGCAAGGGTAAACAGCGCCAGCCAGTAAACATCAAACGACATATCAATAATTCCCTCATCATGTAAAACCACGCCTCGAATCAGACGCATGAAATGCGTTGCCGGTAATGCTTCGGCGATATATTGCGCGGCTACGGGCATACCTTCATAGGGAAACATAAAGCAGGCTAACAATCTTTGCTAACAGTAAATTGTTTCGAAGTGATTTTATATATCGAGCATGGCTTTGCTTGAAATTCTAAATAAACTATAGTCAGTAAAACTTTTAATAAACATTGGCAGAGATGGAGTAGCACATGGAAACCTCAACAATTGTGACACTGGTCGTTATCGGACTGGCTATTTTTTATATCATCAACATTTTTAATCAGCTGGTATCACTACGCAACCGTTATAAGAATGCATTTGCGCAGATCGAAGTGCAGTTAAAGCGCCGCTATGATCTGATTCCCAACTTGATTGAAACCGCTAAAGGTTATATGAAACACGAGCGTGAAACACTGGATGCTGTCATCACTGCACGTAATGCAGCCTCTTCGGGGCTGGAAGCCGCAAAGAATAATCCGGGCGATGCCGATGTTATGGGCACACTGGCACAGGCGGAAGGAAAGCTTTCAGGTGCGCTTGGCCGTTTTAACATGGTGATGGAAGATTATCCCGATCTAAAAGCGAATCAGAACATGATGCAGTTAAGTGAAGAGCTTACCAGTACGGAAAACAGGGTGTCTTTTGCCAGGCAGTCATTTAATGATGGCGTAATGCAGTACAACACTTACAAGCAGTCTTTCCCGCAAAACTTTTTTGCCGGTCCTTTTGGGCATGCAGCGGATGCGAGTCTACTGGAGTTCGAAGATAGCGCTGAGATTCAGGCGGCGCCTAAAGTCTCATTTTGAATACATTGCATGAGGCATGTCTTCTCGTGACTGCGTTATAAATGATTTCAAAATGCTCGATACTCAAATGTGAATTCTGCTTTTCTGACTATCTATGTGCTGCCATGATGAAAAATCCGGCTCATGCAAAGCACTCCTGATTTTTAAAAGAGCTTGTAACATAAACAGATAACTAACATGTCATGAATTTTTTCGAAGCGCAGGACTCAGCTCGTCGCAGTACAACATTATTGATTATTCTTTTCGTACTGGCTATCGCAAGTTTGCTGGTATTGAGCAACCTGATCGTTTTTGATTTTTTATATTTTACTGAATATGGAACGCTGACGTTTTCACTGTCGCAGCTCGAGCTGGTTTTTGATGCAGATCTCTCTATCTTGATTTCGGCAGCCATCATCGGTTTTATCCTTCTCGGCAGCCTTTACAAACTGGCAGCACTCTCCTCAGGTGGCTCAGCCATCGCACAATCACTCGGTGGTGTTATCGTGCCGCGCAGTAGCAGTGATCCATTACATCAAAAAATATTGAACATCGTCGAAGAGATGGCGATCGCTTCCGGTGCGCCCGTACCGCAGGTTTATATTTTAAACGAGCAGGGTATCAATGCTTTTGCTGCCGGCTGGAAAACGACGAATGCGGTTATCGGTATCACTCAGGGCGCGTTAGAAAGGTTAAACCGTGACGAGTTACAAGGGGTGATCGCGCATGAGTTCAGCCATATTTTTAATGGTGACATGCGACTGAATATCCGTCTGATCGCAGTTTTACATGGCATCCTGATGATCGGCATGCTGGGTCGAATGATATTGCGTTCGATGCGGTATGCTAGATCTTCGCGCAATAATAAGGATGGTCGCGCCATGCTGGTAATTTTTGGAATTGCAGCAACCTTAATGGTGGTCGGTTACAGCGGCATGTTTTTTGGTAACTGGATAAAATCTTTGATTAGCCGGCAACGAGAATACCTGGCGGATGCATCGGCAGTTCAATTTACCCGCAATAGTGAAGGCATTGCCAACGCACTGAAAAAGATTGGTGGTGCAGTGCCTGGCTCGGCTTTATTGGCCGCTGCTGTCGATGAATATAGCCATGCTTATTTTGCCAGGGGTGATACTGGTCTTAGTCTTTTTTCTTTCTCAACGCACCCACCATTGAAAAAACGGATTTTGCGGATTCAACCTGACTGGGATGGAAAATATCTTTTTGATAAAAGAAAACCTGTTGAGCAGGGCCGTACAGATGAGCAAAAAGATATAGATAAACAGCGTAAGAAAAAGCTGGCAACGAGTATCGCTGCCAGTATCGGCGCCGGGGTGGCATTAGAAGATGCGATCAGCGCGATCGATAATGTGGGTGAGGTGACACAGGAACAGATGGATGCGGCTCATCTCTGGCATCAGCAATTACCTGATCTGATTCTGGCAAATGTAGAAAACCCTTATGGTGCACAGGCACTTATCCTTGCATTATTGTTACATGAAAAACCGGAGATAGAGAGTAAGCAGTTTGAAGTCTTGAGTGAAGCCATCGGTGAGCTGCATACGCAAAATGTAAAACAGGTCCAGCGGGTGGTTGCTGAGCTAGAGCGAAGTCAAACTTTGTCGTTAATTGATCTGACATTACCAACGTTGCGGGAGATGACGATCGAGCAGTACACGCGTTTCAAATCATGTGTTCAGCAGTTGATTGCAGCAGACAATAAAGTGGAACTTAGAGAATGGGTGATTCAACGCGTGGTATTGCAGCATCTGGATGAACAATATCGCCTGCGAAAAAAACCGATAGCTAAATATTTTGTCCTGGGTTCAGCAAAAGCTGCCAGTGAGTTGATTCTCTCCTTGCTTGCTTATCTTGAACATAAAGATTCGCAGCGAGCTCAGCAGGCATTTGATATGGCAAAACATTCGGTAGGCGCGGGCGCATTAAAGATGCTGCCGAAAT
This sequence comes from Gammaproteobacteria bacterium, assembly GCA_041570895.1. Classification (GTDB taxonomy): domain Bacteria; phylum Pseudomonadota; class Gammaproteobacteria; order SZUA-229; family SZUA-229. Next base: position 6,855 of record JBFFVI010000050.1, on the reverse strand, counting down.
CTACGGTATCGCTGGATAGTTTGAATACTGCGATGGATGAGCTGGAGTTTTTGAAACCACCGTTAAAAAAACGTTTTTTACAGGCCTGCGTCAGCTGTATTGCGCATGATGGCAAAGTAACGGTTCAGGCCTATGAGCTGACACGTGCTATCGCCAGTTGCCTGGATTGCCCGATGCCACCAGTTTTGGTGGACAGAAGCTGATTCACCGCAGAGGCGCTGAGATAAAAAGTATTTTAGACTTTCGCCAGTTGCTGCAGAGTCTGCTACAATCCTCTCGTTTTTTAAGTCTCTAAATCTGGGGTAAGTAGTGAGTATTAAATCTGATAAGTGGATCCGTCGGGAATCTGAAAAAGGCATGATCGAGCCGTTTGAGCCGGGACAGGTAAAAACGAATGATGCCGGTGAACGACTTATTTCCTATGGTACCTCCAGCTACGGTTATGATGTGCGCTGCTCGGATCATTTTAAGATATTCACCAATATCAATTCGGCGATAGTCGACCCGAAAAATTTCTCTGAACACAGTTTTGTCGATTTCACCGGTGATGTCTGCATTATTCCTCCGAATTCTTTTGCGCTGGCTCGCACGGTGGAGAATTTCAAAATCCCGAGAAATGTATTAACCATCTGCCTGGGTAAATCGACCTATGCGCGCTGTGGAATCATCGTCAATGTGACGCCGCTCGAGCCTGAGTGGGAAGGCCACGTGACGCTGGAATTCTCCAATACGACACCATTGCCAGCAAAGATTTATGCCAATGAAGGCGTCGCTCAGATGCTGTTCTTTGAGTCTGATGAAGTATGCGAAACCTCTTACGCTGACCGCGGCGGTAAATATCAGGGCCAGCAGGGTGTGACTCTGCCAAAAGCCTGATTATTTCTCAGGTGGTTCATTAGGTGAAAGTGTTTTTTGCATTCTTTTTTTTTCTCGCCGTCGTACTGGCGATATACCCTTTTGTGGATCAGTCTGAAAATGCAGACACATTAACCGGTCTACCATGGCAGATCGAAATTCTTCCCGATGGTTCGACGCAGGTCTTTGCTTTGCATATCGGTGTCAGTCGCCTGGCAGACGCTTATAAGATGCTCGGCAGTGATATGGAATTAGCGATCGTCGCAGCCTCAGATGAGCTGGGTAACCTGGAGATGTACTATGGCCATTACCAGGCGGGTCTGCTCTCCGGAAAACTGGTGTTGCAGACCAGTGCCAGTGAACATGATCTAAAAGTCTGGCGTGATAATGCGGCGAAGTCAGAATATATGGCTTCGGGTCTAGCAAAAAAGTATACCTTGTCTGAAAATTATCTCAGCCAGGTCCTGGATGAAGTCATCACTGCTATAACTTTTATTCCCGCCGTCAATCTGGATGAGGAAGTGATACTGGCACGTTTCGGGGAGCCGGATAATCGTATTGAGCTGGATGGCGTGACGCATTTTTTATATGCGGCTAAAGGACTCGATGTTGCACTGCATGATGATTCTAAAGAAGTCATACAGTATATTTCTCCCGCTTCCTTCCAGCAGCTGCTACAACCGCTTCAATAAAGGCGTTTAATTTAGATCTGATGAGTACGTCAGTTTCTTGAGCTTTAAAATTAGCCAGTAGGCCAGGGTCATGCAACGGCGTTAATTCTTCCCAGTGTGCATTGTTTTACTATCGATAATCGACTGTACAGACGGTTATCTAAAACTGCGTATTTCCCAGTTTCTTGCTAATGCCATCGTTTTCAATTCATCATCGGGGTCAACGGCCACAGGGGTAGTGACGATTTCCAGCAGTGCAATATCGTTATGTGAGTCACTGTAGAAAGTACTGTTGTCGAGGTTGTGAGAAGTGTTCTGCAGCCACTGCTTCAGCCGCGTTATCTTGCCTTGCTGAAAACAGGGAGTGCCAGCTACTTTTCCAGTGTACCGGCCATCAATAATTTCAGGCTCAGTGGCAATCAGATCATCGACCTTGAATGCCTTCGCAATAGGACTCGTAACAAAACTGTTGGTTGCGGTAATGATGACAGTCACGTCACCTTTGTCACGGTGAAACTGTATCTGCTTTTTGCCTTTTTCTGTCATCACCGGTTCGATATGTTTCTGCATGAACTCCGTATGTAAAACATCGAGTTTTTCACGCGGATATTGCGTTAAAGGCTTCAGTGAAAATGCAAGAAACTCGAGGATATCCAGTGTGCCCTGTTTATATTGCTGGTAAAAATGTTTGTTAGCTACGTCGTAAGTTGATTTATCCACCAGCCCCTTGTCGACAAGAAAGCAGCCCCAGAGAAAGTCACTGTCGTCAGCAAGTAAGGTGTTATCGAGGTCGAAGAGTGCTCGCGCCATTTTTATTAGAGGTTTCTGATGGATTGCAAAGCACGGCATGTTACGGGTTTATTGCCTGCGGCTCAATCTAAAAGCAGACCAGGCCGCAATCGAAATAGAATGGGCCTGGCTAATTATTGTATTAGAATATATTAATATCGTGCTGATTTTACATAGGATAATGTAAATTTTCCTGTGATTAAACTTTTATTATTTCATTGGTCTGTTATTATTAAAGTAATTAAAATTTATGTGGCATGTTACAACTAAGATATATGATATGCCCTGATGGTGTTAACAAGTGATTGATTCTAAAGGTTTTAGAGCAAACGTTGGCATTATCCTGAGTAATTCGGAAGGTAAGGTGTTCTGGGCACGTCGAGCCGGTCAAAAAACCTGGCAGTTCCCGCAGGGCGGTATCGACAGAAATGAATCGCCGACAGAAGCCATGTACCGTGAGTTACATGAAGAAACAGGATTATTGCCAGAACATGTTGAGGTTATCGGTAAAACGGATGACTGGTTACGCTACCGTATTCCAGATCATTTATTACGCCGGCGATCGAAACCCCTGTGTATAGGGCAAAAGCAGATCTGGTTCTATTTACGACTGACCGGTTGTGAAGGTGATTTCGATCTGTGTTGCAGTGACAAACCGGAATTCGACAGCTGGCGCTGGGTGGATTACTGGACGCCGGTCGATGAGATCGTTGCCTTTAAACGTAAAGTCTATAAGCAGGCATTGAGCCTGCTCGAGCAATACTCCTAAACGGGAGTTTTGTTTTTTTGTGATGTGATTATTGGGGCTGTAATTCAACCAGCAGGATCACCGCAATCAGTATCAATACCGGGAACTCATTAAACCAGCGATACCAGACGTGGCTGTGTTGGTTGATGTCTTGTTTGAAGTCGATCAGCAGTTTTCCGCAATAAATATGGTATATCACCAATATCGCCACCAGCACTAACTTGGCCTGTAACCAGAAGCTGGAGAGGATGGCGTACCCTATCAGGTGTATCAGCCAGAACCCAAGAATGATGGTTATTATCGCGCCGGGGGTGGCGATACCATAAAAAAGCTTTCTTTCCATGATTTTGAAGCGTTGATTGCTGGCGTCATCACTGGCATCTGCATGATAAACAAACAGGCGTGGCAGATAGAATAAAGCTGCAAACCAGGTCACCATGAAAATAATATGGAAGGCTTTAACCCATAACATAAGAAGTCCGTCTAAAATAAGCTTTAATAGGTATTTAAATGCTGATGGCAATTGCCACCTGGGCATATTAACGCGCTTTATATAAAACTAAAATATTAATCGTCAAAATGAACAATAAATATAAAACTGGGGAATTTACATGTTAGCGGTAGGAGTTGTCGGTGGAACCGGATATACCGGTGCTGAATTATTGCGTTTGCTGGTCATGCACCCACAGGTTGAATTAAAGCATGTGACATCACGTTCTGAATCAGGCAGCAAGGTGGCTGATTTATTCCCGAACTTACGTGGTTTTACCGATATCTGTTTTACTGAGCCGGCGGTAGCAACTCTGGCTGAATGTGATGTGGTATTTTTTGCGACGCCTAATGGTACCGCGATGAAGATGGTACCAGAACTCATTGAGAAAGATGTACGGGTAATCGATCTGGCGGCTGATTTCAGGCTGCAGGATCCTGCTGTCTGGAAACAATGGTATGGCATGGATCATGCCTGTGTGGATGTGCTGGCAGACGCGGTTTATGGCTTACCTGAAATCAATCGCGCCAGCATTAAATCAGCACAGGTAGTGGCTAATCCGGGGTGTTACCCAACGGCGACCACACTGGGATTCTTACCGCTGATCGAAAACGCACTGGTTGATGACCAGTACCTGATTGTGGATGCAAAATCAGGAGTCAGCGGGGCCGGCCGTGGTGCCAGCGTGGCAACCTTGCAGGCTGAGTCGGCTGAAAATTTTAAAGCCTATGCAGTCGATGGCCATAGGCATCTGCCGGAGATCAAGCAAACCCTGAGCCATGTGGCTTCACATGAGGTTGGTTTAACTTTTGTACCTCACCTGGTGCCGATGATCCGTGGCATTGAAACAAGTCTGTACGCGGTATTACGGTCAGACTCAAGTGTCGACCTGCACCAGCTGTATGCGGATCGATATGTCAATGAGCCTTTTGTCGATGTGCTGCCGGAAGGGACGATGCCAGAGACGCGGTCCGTGAAAGGTGCGAATACCTGTCGTATTTCTATCTTCAGACCTCAGCAGGCTAGTACGGTGGTGGTGTCAGCGGTGATCGATAATCTGGTGAAAGGCGCAGCGGGACAGGCAATCCAGAATATGAATATTATGTTCGAATTTGATGAAACTTTGGGGCTGAACCAGGTCGCCTTATTACCATAGGCGAAATTATTATGAATTTTAAACCGCTACAGACAAAGCAGATTATTACCGTACAACAGCCTCTTTTATGGCTACTTAGCTTCGTTATTATATTCTGTATAATATTGATTTTACTATGGGTATCATTTGAATATGGTCGTAAGGTTGCTGGTTTCCACAGTGCCGATGCGGATGCTTACATTGGTCAGTTGCAAGAACAATTAGAAGAATCTCAGGCTCAAATCATTGAAAGTAATCGACAAGCGACTATGCTTGAACGTAATAGTCGAATTGATGGCGATGCTTCTGTGCAGCTAAAGGAAACTTTGGCTCAGGCGCAGAACGAAGTGCTGGAACTTAAAAAGGAGTTGTCATTCTATAAAAGTATCGTATCGCCAGAGCAGGGTGATCGAAGTCTGGCAATACAGACAATTCAGCTGAAGAAAAATGAAGAGGGTGGTTATAACTACAAAATAATGGTTAGTCAGCGTGGTCGTAATGATCATTTCGCTCGCGGTTCGATCGATGTCAGTATCGAAGGGGTGGATAAAGGGCAACCAGTAGTCTTAACGTTAGCGGAAGTTTCAAAAGATACAAAAAAACCGATGAAATTTGGTTTTAAATATTTTCAAAATTTTGAAGGGGTGATGAATTTACCAGCGGCATTTCAACCGGATTCTCTTCACGTCATAGTGAAGCCGAGCACTGGCAAGATCAAAACTGTAGATGAGCAATTTGCGTGGTCTGATTTGACCGCCGGGGGAGTATAATTATGTTTGGTAGTAAAAAGATTAAATCATCTAAAATAGATACATTGGTTGGTCAGGGTGTAGAGGTTACCGGCGATATCAAATTTCAAGGTGGTTTACACCTGGATGGTAAAGTTACAGGTAATGTGACGACGGCGGATGATGCTGAAGGCACTGTGCTGGTTATCAGTGACCGTGGCTGCGTTGAAGGTGATGTACATGTTGCCTATGCGGTGATCAATGGTGAAGTGATCGGTAATGTTTATGCTAGTGAGAAGCTGGAACTGTCTGCCAAAGCACGCATTTCTGGCAACGTTGAGTACAATCTGCTGGAAATGGCTAGTGGCGCTGAGATCAATGGTCAGATGCTTCATAACATTAACGAGAAGAAAAGGCTGGAGCATAAAAAAGATGAGACAAAAGTTAATGTCCATCATCTGGATGATTCGACAGCGGCACAGAGCTGATGCCTCAACAGGTTTAGATGTAGACCAAAGTGAATACTTGACTAAATTACTAGGTTAATGCTAATTTAGCACAATCTAATATTGAAAATTATTCTAAATAGGTCTATCTAATGGATATACAAATAAACTTTGCGCCAAAGCCTAAAGTTATCGAGGGTGCGACGGTTGGTTTTACAGAATCGGCAGCCAATAAAGTAAAAAAATTGGTTGAAGAAGAAAACAATCCAAATCTGAAATTGCGTGTATCAGTTGATGGTGGCGGTTGTTCTGGCTTTCAATATGCCTTTGCTTTTGATGAAAATGTCGCTGATGACGATACAGTGGTCGAAGTGAATGGTGCCACGATGATTGTTGATGTAACCAGTATGCAGTATTTGAACGGGTCAGAAGTGGATTATCTGGAAGGCCTGGAAGGTGCGCGCTTTGTCGTCAATAACCCCAATGCAAAATCAACCTGTGGCTGTGGCTCATCATTTTCGGTTTAACTCGTCGTTAACAATAGTGAAGTTATTCTGGAAGGCGCCTTATTCGATAAGAGTATGGTGCCTTTTTTATTGTCGTAATCGTTATCTTAAAGCACATGTTAATAAACATTGATTGCATAGTTTGTTAAGCTATCGAGCTGATTTTTAAGGAAGCTGGTATGAGTAGTGAATATTTACCTGGCCTGGCGGGCGTGCCAGCCACCAAATCAAACATTTCATCGATTGACGGTGAAAAGGGCATTCTTGCCTATCGCGGTTATGACATAAGAGAGCTTGCCGAAAAGAGCACATTTGAAGAAACTGCCTTATTGCTGCTCGATGGCCAACTGCCGTCTCAGTCTGAGCTGGATGATTTTGATTGCCAGTTACGCGCCGAGCGCCGCCTCAAGTATAAGATCCGCAGTATCATGAAAAATCTGCCGACCTCGGGTCACCCGATGGAGATGCTGCAAACAGCGGTAGCCAG
>JBFFVI010000049.1:0-9857 GCA_041570895.1 Gammaproteobacteria bacterium | reverse complement strand
TATTAACTACGTTCCCAGAATGGATATACAAGCACTTACCAATAATGTGCAGTTAAACTGCCATATCTCAGATGCCCAGCATGCGGGTAACTATACCCTTTGCGTGTATTTATTAAAAATGCGTGAATTCTACCGCTGGGAACACCAGCACAGCTTCAGCGAGAAACTTTCCACCGATGATATCGGCGACTGGTTAAGCGGGCGAGAAAACCTCTGGCAAGATGTAGAAAACGATGACTACCACGCGATCAGCATCGCTGACAATAGCTACGACCCGTTCGATTCACTCAAGATTAACCAGTCACTCCTGTCGGACGACCTGGTCTACAGCGGTGGTTATGGGGTGAAGGACAAACCACACTTCTTCCTGGCCGATCTCGAAAGCAAAGAAAACATAAACGGCTACACGATATACATCAGCGGAAGAGAATACGCTCGTGACCTCACCTCGCCGCCTGCGATGAGCAACGATAAAACCATCTATATCCGTCGTGAATCGTTTAAGCGCCTGATCTGGGAGCGCACCGATGAATGGCGCTGGAACAGGCCGGAGAACGCCATGGCGAGAGCCATACGCTGTTATGATTTCGAGAATGACCTGGAGAATGCATTAACCGAGATGACCAAAAACGAACTCGATGCGGCTATCCTGCATGAGATCGGTGAGATACAGGCAGGCGAGCATCTGGGCGACTGGCACCAGATGATGCATGACATCACTTTTACCCAGGCTGAGATCATGGCACGGGCGGTACGTGACCATTATGCGGATACCCTGCATACCCTGCCAACATTGATCAGGAACAATAACCAGGCATCGATCCATTTCTACTTTGCCAACCTGACCCATATGAGAAAACATATCTTTCCTTCGTTGATGAAAGCATATGAACAGTGGTGTGAAGATAAAAAGATAGCATCGATCGAAAAAACCGTTACTACGGCCTTGGGCCACTGGCAAGACATAGCGCAGCAAATGCTTGCCTTACATCAACAAGATGCCGAGCACTGTAGTGTTACAATTGAAGCCCTGGTAAAAAACAACCATATTTAGGCGTTATGTCATTATGAGCCATGTGCTTCACTCTATTGCATGGGATCACCGTGTTTCGCTCGCAATAACGAACATGTATAAAACTAACGGTCAGTTAACAAAATGAAAGCACAGCCAAGAACTATCAACGAAGTAAAACCCGGCAGCTTTATCTTTGAAAAAGAAGCCGCCCTGCCCCTGGACATCTGCCAGGAGATGATCCGCCGCTTCGAAGAAGATACCGAAAACCAGTACCCGGGTAGGATCGGCCAGACATTCACCGAAGACCAGAGTATGAAACGCTCGACTGACCTGGTCACCAGCGGTAAAGAAAACTGGAAAGACCTGGACACCGAACTGTTCCGTTCACTGGGTAATGCGATAAAAGAGTTTCGCGAAATCTATCCATTCTTTACAGGCCCATTTAAAGATAATGGTTACGCGATACAACGTACCAATCCCGGTGAATACTATCACTGGCACATCGATGGTGGCAGCCACGAATTTGCCGACCGCCAGTTAGTTGCCGTCTGGTACCTGAACGATGTCGAAGGTCCCGGTGGAGAAACGGAGTTCTCTTACCAGCAGGTCAAGGTCAAACCTCAGGCCGGAAAATTATGCCTGTTCCCACCTTTCTGGACCCACGAACACCGTGGCGTAACACTGGAGCAAGGCGTGAAGTATATTGCCACCACCTGGGTAGTATTTGCCTGATCAAGTAAAAATAAATCGTTACCTAGATAATATTTGACCAGCTGCTGAGTGTTATGAATTTCTGTATAAAACAACCAGAAACCGACAAAGAATTTAAAGAGTACTATCACCTGCGCTGGAAACTACTCCGTGCCCCATGGAACCAGCCAGAGGGTTCGGAAATCGATGACATCGAAGACCAGTGCTTTCATATCATGGCGGTCTCGGTGAACGAAAACAAAGAAGATAAAGTCATCGGCGTCGCCCGCCTGCAATTTAATACGGATAGCGAAGCACAGGTACGTTACATGGCTGTGGCAGAAGAGCAGGAAAGAAAAGGTGTCGGCCGTGAATTAATGAATGCCATGGAGTCACATGCCTGTTCCACCATGTGCAAACATATCGTACTAGACGCAAGAGAACCAGCCGTCGCTTTTTATCAGAAACTTGGTTATAGATTGATTGAAAAAAGCTACCTGTTATTTGGAGAGATACAACACTTTCGTATGCATAAAGAGCTTTAGCAAGTCGCGGCCCAGTAATTTATAACCTGCAATCAGATATTCAAAAGTAATTAATTATACTCTCCAGGAAGATCGTTTTTTATAACAGTAACCCTGCCGACTTTCTTACCAGATATTCTTAATAATTCATCACCTGAAAATTCAAAACCAAGCTTTAGTGCTATTCGCGCAACATCATCTGCAGTTGATGTTGCCAGCACCTCATCTTTAAGTGCTGGTTCAGACTGCATTTTCTTTAAAAATGCCTCGAGTTGATCTAAAGCCATATTTGAAATTCCTAATGTGCTAGTTGCATATATTGAACAGGAAAACCATTACAGGTTTCAAACAAATTCTACTATTCTTTCAAGATATAGGCAATGAATGGAACTCCCAGAAGACTAGATATATTGTGCAAGAAAAAGCATAACAATGGTAATTGAGAGGGACTTGCCTGGCACTGCGTTGGTTTGAGGCAGGCCCCTCATTGCGAGCGTTAGGTTAAATAATGAAGTAACATACAAGGTATATGGAAATACAAAAGATTACCAATAAAACAAATACAGCTATAGCGAAGCATATAACACACCTAATATCTGTCACACATTTAGTGAAAAACCATGAATAAAGCCTGCCCTGTCGTTTTAAGACACAAAAATAATACACTTGAACTGCTTGCATTCGAACACCCCACAGAAGGCAATCAACTGGTAAAAGGCGGTATAAAAAAGGGGGAGCCTATTGAGAGCGCTTGTATTCGGGAACTGAAAGAAGAGTCGGGTATTGATGCACAGGTTGTGAGGCAACTGGGAATCTGGGAGCCTAATTTCAAAAACCAGATCTGGGGAATCTGCCTGATGCACTACGAAGATATACTGCCAGATACATGGGAGTTTGAGACAGAAGATGATGACGGCCACATATTCAGTTTTTTCTGGCAACCGTTGAATAGCCCACTAAACGATAACTGGAACCAGGTTTATACGGACGCATTTCATTACATCAAGAACGCTTTAGATAAATAAATGGCTGCAGATAATCGTAGACATCTACCCCTATTGATTACACATAAACCAGCCAAACATATCGCTCAACCCGGACGCTCATCGCTAAGGCACCTCTCGTCCGTTAACTCAAAGGTTATTTTTTACAATTTCCGTATGCACCGAGAACCCGGGTTTTCCAACAATGATCTTGTTTCATCCTGATATTAGTCGACCTTTTATCGAAGTTGACTTAATATCTGATATATTTTAAATCTATCCGCAGAGTGTTTTGCCACAGAGTTTTTACATGAATCGTTGCAGCCTTCAGAATAACACCGACATCAATCACGCTCTTGGCGATTATGACCTTGAAAGTCACAAACTCAGCTATAAGGAACTTTTTCCGAGAATATATAACTATTGCAAATCCCTTGGCTTTGAGATGAATAAAATCATGCCATCTCAGGCATTCTGCTCTGATGAAAACCAGGGTTATCCTATTATTCTGATGGCTAAACACTTCGGCATCTTTCCGTTTAATCATGGCCGCGTAGGTGGCATTATGGCGGCAGTGCGCCATGCACCTTACGCTTCTCATGGCAAGGATATGTTTATCATTCAAGCCAGCCATGTCGGTTATATTCCCGAAGAGCAGAGCTTCGGACAATATCGACGTATCCGTACCGAACATAAAGACAACAGCCTTAGCTGCGGCAAGATAGCCAGCGTGGTCGACTGGTACCAGCATGAATATGACTTTGCAAAGACCACCGTATTCCTACAGAAGAAGGGAGGAGAAAATTATATTGTTGTCGATAATCAGCTGATTGATAAGAGTATTGAAAAAGGCCTGATACTGCGCATGGACCGCATAGCTGATAACAATAACGGTGATTTTATTCCGCATCACTCTTACAGCACGTCGAAATGTTTTAAAGCTTCAGCTGAAATTTCTCATTTATTTGATATGCCAGAAGGCAAGCGTCCGATTGGCGATGATCTATTACCCGAATTGTTCTGCTTTAAAAGGGAACTTGATCCCATTATCGAAGGCGTCAATATGGTGGAACACAATCTGCTGCCTTATATGCCCTGGATCGTATCTTCACGCTCGCCATTACTGACTGCTGCCAAAGTGAATGTACAGGTAGAGTTTGATCGCATATTCAGAACGATTGTTAAAGAGAAAGCCTATCATGGTAAGCGCCTGGTCTATCTTGCCGGCCTGAATATTGACATCTCTCCTGATGCCGACCAGATTTTTCCTACCACTATGTTCGTGCCCTGGGCCATGTACGCGCAAACACCGGATGGCGAGCATGAGATCATCGAACAACACCGGGTGGTCGAAATCTTGAAACAACAATCCACCGAAAACCCGGATCAGATTGATCTGGATGAAGTCATCAACATGATGGAGCGAACAAAAGAGGTTAAGGCAGAAGAATAATCGTTATCATCCTGGTAAAGAATTAATCCACATACCAGCGACCACTCGCTTCAGGTTTCATCCATAAAAAACTGAACCAGTAAAAAACATTGTCTTCAGATGCAGAAGGTGCAGTACAGTTATATTTTGTCCTGCCGGGCCTGATGCTCTCTTTCGCCCTGACCACGACCACCGAGCCTTCATCAGCTAACCATTCATGCTGTATTCTGCCCTGTCCTTTGGCGTAACATCGCAGCCCTGTTTTTTTATAATCCCCCGCTTGCAGGCGCAGCGTTAACTCAGGAATATCGACGTCTGCATTGATAATACCGTCATCTGGCGATAAAACAGTCACCGGTAAATTTTTGCTGGCAACTTTTAGTGCAAAGTTTTCCATATCATCAAAACCGGTGGTTATCGGGAAACGCGGCACCGCCTGAAAATCTGTCTGCCGACTCACCGCACCGGAATGCTGGCCAATGCCGAAATAACCGAGCTCACGTAACAGCTCCTTTACTTCTTTTGAATACTCACCGTATGGATAGGCTACCGCGAGGATGGGGGAAACCGCATTCTGCTGCAAGATAGTTTGCGCCTGCTGTACCTCATCGATGATACGCTGACGCCACTGCTGATCGGTCTCGGCACCGCGCCTGCGAACAAAGTGGGGATGGCTAAGACTGTGGTTACCCACCTCACCACCAGACTGCCGTATCTCACGCAACTGCTGCCAGCTCATAAAATTCGTATAACCCTCGCCGATATATTGCGTGGTAACAAATACGGTAAATGGCCAGCCTTTTTCTTTTAATACAGGAAACGCTTGCTCATAAACCGATTGATAAGCATCATCAAAGGTCAACACCACCGTTTTAGCCGGGATCGTTTTACCCGTTGCCAGATGTTGCAATGTTTTAAATAACGGCCAGACAGTATATTGATTGTCGGCCAGGTACTGCATGTGTTGTGTGAATTTTTCTACACTGACACTGGTGCTGGCAGGCGTCTCGGATGAGACATTGTGATACATCAGGATTACCGCACTGTTATCCGGCTGCACCGATGCAACAGGGGCGACGATCAACAGGCAGAGAACAACCAGGAAGAAAACTTGCCAGACATTATGCATATCAATTGCCATAAAACCAGGTTAAAAAATATTGTAGGCCGGAGCTTTTTTCATGTCCAGATGAACTCGTCGAATGAAAGTGTGGACACCGGAAACCTGCCCACGCCAGAGGATGATCAGGCTAACTTATCATCTGCGACGTGATACGTCGGGTCTTCCAGCACATTGACCTCAACCAGGTCACCGGCTTTGGTCAATAACTCTGCGCACTCCGGGCTGAGATGGCGTAAGTGTAATTTTTTACCGGCTTTAATATATTTTTCAGCGAGGTTATCAATGGCTTCGATTGCCGAGTGATCGACTACGCGTGAATTCTGGAATTCGATGATGACATCATCAGGATCTTCCGTCGGGGTGAACAGATCGAGAAAGTTTTTCACCGAACCGAAGAACAGTGGCCCATGCAGTTCATACACCCTGGAACCCGCTTCATGATCAAAACGTTTTACATGGATATGGCTGGCATGTTCCCAGGCAAAGAACAGCGCTGAGACGATAACGCCGACCACAACTGCGATCGCCAGATCAGTGAATACGGTAACAGCAGACACCAGCACCAGCACGAAGGTATCTTTTTTAGGAATCTTACCGATGAGTCGCAGGCTTGACCATTCAAAGGTACCGATGACAACGATGAACATCACACCGACCAGCGCTGCCATCGGTATCATCTCGATCAGGCCGGAGGCAAACATGATGAACATCAGCAAAAACAGCGCCGCCGAAATACCGGACAGACGTTGATGACCGCCTGAGTTTACATTGATCATGCTCTGCCCGATCATGGCGCAACCACCCATACCACCAAACATGCCGGTGACCGTATTGGCGATACCCTGGCCGACACATTCACGGTTACCGCGGCCACGGGTACCGGTAATGTCATCGATAAGGCTCATGGTCAACAGCGATTCGATCAGTCCTATCGCAGCCAAAATGATCGAATACGGTAAAATTATCTTCAGCGTTTCCAGATTAAAAGCCACCTCAGGGATATGGAAAACAGGAAAACCGCCTTTGATGGATGCCAGATCACCGACTGTATTGGTATTAACATCCAATCCGATAACGATCAGTGAAACCACGATGATAGCCGCCAGCGAGGAAGGAAATGCCGTCGTCAGCTTAGGCAGAAAATAGATTATCGACATGGTCAATACGATAAGACCGCCGAATATCATCATCTCAGGCCCAGCCAGCCATTCACCATGGCTGCCAGGAACCTGGAAATGCGGTATCTGCGCCAGGAAGATGACGATCGCCAGGCCATTAACGAAACCCAGCATCACCGGGTGAGGCACGATACGGATATATTTACCCAGCCGCAAGATGCCGGCCAGAATCTGTATCAGGCCGGTGAGTACAACCGCCGCAAACAGAAACTCGACACCATGTTCAGCGACCAGAGCCACCATCACCACCGCCATAGCACCGGTGGCGCCAGAGATCATGCCCGGACGCCCGCCAAAGATAGATGCCAGCAGACCGACCATAAATGCCGCATACAGCCCCACCAGTGGTTCTACTCCGGCAACAAAAGCGAACGCTACCGCTTCAGGCACCAGTGCCAGGGCAACGGTTAAACCGGAAAGAATTTCATTTTGAAAACAAACACGACTTTGACAGCCCAGCTGAAACATGCGCACCTCAGAATATTGGCGTAGGTAAAAGGCGCGTATCTTAGCAAATTAGCGTCAACTAATGTGTGGCTTTTTATTTGATGCCGGCCGTCAGAGCCGGCTTCTGCATCAGAACAGGCCGGGGAAGATCATGCAGATCACCTCCGCGGTGATGGTTTACACGTAGCTACTGGCCTCAGAATTACGTTTGAAAAACCGGTTGCGGACGTTTTAATGGGCATGCCTCGCCCGACGCGTCCAGTTCTAATCGTTTATAGATTTCATCCAGCGCAAAATCTTCATTGGAAAATATATTTTGCTCACCGATGATATCGAACAGCTCGGTCGCTTTCAGCACCAGCAGGATCTGGCGTTTTAAGCCACTGAATACCACCGTTATATTATTGCCATGCAAACGCTCAACCAGGTGATGCAGCACTTCCTCACCGGAAGCATCGATCTGGTTGATCGCATCGCCGACCACCAGCATATATTTTGCATTAGGATAAGTAGCAACCGCTTTTAACATGGTATCTTCAAAATATGACACATTGGCAAAATACAACGAACCATCAAAACGTACGGCGATGATATTTTCATCCGTAGGCAGATCCTTATTGATCTCTATATCACGCAAGGTACCGTCTTTAAACCGGCCCAGTACAGCCACACGGGGCCGCATGGTACGGTACAGGTACAGGGTAATGGCCAGTACGGCACCGATGAGGATGCCATGATCCAGTTTTGGCGCAAAACCGATAGTGGCGACAAAGGTCACCATGGCTGCGACGCCATCATGTTTGTTAGCCACCCAGATATGTTTGACCGCTTTAAAATTAATCAGACCAAACACCGCCATAATCACCACTACGGCCAGCGTTGCTTTGGGCAGGTGGTATAACAGCGGGGTCAGAAATAACAGGGTAATCAAGACGATGATCGCAGTGACAACCGATGAAAAGCCGGTTTTTGCACCGGCATTAAAATTAACCGCAGAGCGTGAAAACGAACCGGATGCCGGATAAGCCTGAAAGAAACTGCCAAAAATATTAGCCATACCCTGACCGATCAGCTCCTGATTAGGATTCACGCGGTCTTTCGATTGTGCCGCCATCGCTTTCGCGATAGAAATCGCTTCCATAAAACCAACCATGGCGATGATGATAGCGCCGATGAACAGATGTGAAAAAGCTTCCAGGCTAAAAGCCGGCATGACAAAACCCGGTAACCCTTCAGGAATGACGCCAACCACTTTACCGCCCATTTTTTCAAAACCGATGAAATAACTGACGGCTGTTGTTGCCACGACCGCAACTAAAACCGCGGGAATTCTTGGCAGATAACGCTTCAGACCAATCATGATGGCAAATGAAGCTACCCCCATGAGCAAAGTCTCCAGGTGAGTATTACCCAGATTTTCTATAACACCAAAAATACGAACTGTAATAAAATGATCACTCGCTCCACCCGGCATCTCGATACCAAATATTTTTGACACCTGGGTCAAACCGATGAACAGCGCTGCAGCATTGGTAAAACCGACGATAACCGGGTGCGATAAAAAATTAACGATGGCACCGAGTCGAAACACACCCAGTGCAAATTGAAATAAACCGATAATCAAGGTTAAGAACATGGCGGTAGGAATATAGAGGGCGAGAAATTCTTCCTGTGTGTAATCCGTGCCAAGCATAGGAATGACAACCGGCGTCAACATAGTTGCGGTCATCGTCGACACCACGGCTACCGGACCAGTGCCCAGCTGACGCGACGAACCCCAGAGAGCTGCAACAAACACCGGTACAAACGAAATATACAGACCATAAACTTCTGGCAGACCAGCGAGTGTTGCATAGGCCATCGATTGTGGAATCAAAACCAGCGCAACCGTCAGACCGGCAATCAAGTCTGCACGAAGTATGGCCGGATCTTTTAACTCACCAATCCAGTTTAAAAAAGGAAAAAATTTATTCAGCATGCGCCTTCAAACAATTCAATTTATAAATATTCTTTGATTTTTATATTCTTATAGTCAACAGCTAACACATATTAGATGACGTCAGAAAAATATGCGAACGTTTACCTGTAATAAAACGCAAGCATCTGACATACATCAACATAAAGCTTTCATCCGTCCATTTTGCGACTGAAAAAAGTAGCGAAGATGGTACGTCATAAATAACTCTGGTCGACTTATCTGGGCCTTCATATGTCAGCCGGTAAAAAAGGCTCACTTTATCGATCTTAACTGATAAATACCTTATACATTAGTTATTTAGGCTCAAATCGCTCGACAATACCAACACTATTAGTGTAGTATTCGCTGCCTTGAATTCTATAGTTCAGAAAATCAGCAACTTATGAATTTCTAATATTTTACGTCATCACTGATTGATATTAACAAAAGCCAGGCCTGATCAAGTGCGCCTGTAATTTTATAACCACGACACGCAAGGCGAACAAAT
>JBFFVI010000048.1:0-10531 GCA_041570895.1 Gammaproteobacteria bacterium | reverse complement strand
TTTGCCGGTTGGCAGATGCCGGTCAATTATGGCTCTCAGATCGATGAGCACCGCCAGGTAAGAAATGATGCCGGTATGTTCGACGTCTCTCATATGGTGATCGTTGATCTTGGTAAAGCGACAGAAGCCGGCGATATCAAGGGCTTTTTGCAATACCTGCTGGCAAATGATGTCGCCAAGCTCAGCGAGAGCGGAAAGGCACTGTATAGCTGTATGCTTAATGAGAACGGCGGTGTCATCGATGACCTGATCGTGTATTACATGTCTGACGACTGGTACCGTGTCGTGGTCAATGCCGGTACTCGTGAAAAAGACCTGGCATGGATTAACAAACATGCAGGCGCATACAATGTCAGTGTCAAAGAGCGCGATGATATGGCAATGATTGCGGTACAGGGTCCCCATGCGCGTGAAAAAGCATTGCAGGCATTACCCGTCGATGTGGTTGAAGCGGCTGCGCCACTCAAGCGTTTTTTTGGCGCTGATTGCGGTGACTGGTTTGTCGGCCGTACCGGTTACACCGGTGAAGATGGTTTTGAGGTGATGGTGCCAGAAACGGAAGCCGCCGAACTTTGGGATAAACTCGCGGCTGCGGGCGTCAAACCCTGCGGCCTTGGTGCGCGCGATACCCTGAGGCTGGAAGCGGGTATGAACTTATACGGCAGTGATATGACGGAAGAGACTTCACCACTCATCTCTGGTCTGTCATGGACGATTGCCTGGTCACCTGAAGATAGAAACTTTATTGGTCGTAGTGCCCTGGAAGAAGAAAAAGCCGCAGGCGTCAAACAGAAAATGGTCGGTCTGATACTTGAAGACAAGGGCGTTTTACGCGGCCATCAGAAGGTGGTCGTTGATATCGGTGATGGTCAGCAGGCCGAGGGTGAAATTACCAGTGGTACTTTTTCTCCCAGTCTGCAAAAATCCATAGCCCTGGCACGTGTACCGGTTGCAACAGGTGAAACATGCAAGGTGGATATACGCGGTAAATTACTCAATGCTCGCGTTGTCAAACCGGTTTTTGTGCGTGACGGTCAGGCCGTTTAGTCGGTGATTTGTAGTTTATAACTTTTAACCATTGAGGCGTATAATCTGCTCCTCAGAAAATTCTGTATTAGGGGAATGAGAGATGAGTGAAGTACCTTCTGAATTAAAATATACCAAATCACACGAGTGGCTGCGTTTGGAAGACGATGGTCTGGTGACTGTAGGCATAAGTGATCACGCACAGGAGTTACTGGGTGATCTGGTGTTCGTCGAATTACCTGAAGTAGGCACTGACTTTGTTGCTGGCGATGAATGCTGTGTGGTCGAATCGGTTAAAGCGGCCTCTGATGTTTATATGCCGATCAGTGGTGAAATTGTCGAAGTTAACGAAGAATTGGCAGATGAGCCAGAGATAATAAATAGTTCGCCCTACGATAATGGCTGGTTATTTAAAGTTAAACCCTCAGCTGAAGAGCTCGATGATCTGATGGACGCAGACGCTTATCAGGCTGAGATAGCAGAGTAAGTTTTAAGCTGGCAGTTAACACTAACTGCCAGCTAATTTTTTAATCATTTTTTAGATATCCGTATGCCTTTTATCCCACACACCGAACAAGAAATTTCGCAGATGTTACAGACCATCGGCGCGGATTCCATCGAAGATTTATTTGATGAGATCCCTGCACATCTCCGTGCAGCTGCTTTAGAAGCAGTGCCTGTTGGCATGACAGAGATGGAAATATCACGTCTCATGCATCAGCGCGCAGAAAAAAACACCAAAGCATTGTGTTTTTTAGGTGCGGGTGCGTATCAGCATCATATCCCGGCGGCTGTCTGGGAGATAACCACTCGTGGTGAATACTACAGTGCCTATACGCCATACCAGGCAGAAGCATCGCAGGGCACCCTGCAGTTAACCTATGAATACCAGAGTATGATGACGGCGTTAACCGCAATGGATGTATCGAATGCATCGATGTATGACGGAGCCTCTTCTCTGGCAGAAGCTATCCTGATGGCGGTACGCGGCAACCGAAAATCAAAATCGAGAAAAATCTTAATCCCGAGCACGGTTAACCCGGTTTATCGTCAGACCGCACACACCATCGTTAAAGGTCAGCAGATTGAACTTGTTGAAGTGCCTTATGATGCGGCAACAGGAACGGTAACACTGGAGCTGATCAAGCAGCAGGCTGAAGCTGACATCACCGCGATAGTTATTCAGCAACCTAACTTTTTTGGTTGTCTCGAGGCGGTCGATGAAATTACTGACTGGGCACATGAAAATAATATTTTAGTCATCGCGGTGATCAATCCATTAGCGGCAGCGTTATTGACGCCACCGGGTGAATGGGGGCAGGACGAAGCGAGTAAAGGTGCCGACATCGCCTGTGGTGACGGTCAGCCGTTAGGTGCGCCGATGTCAGCAGGTGGTCCTTATTACGGCCTGCTCTGTTGTAAGCAGGCACTGGTCAGGCAGATTCCGGGGCGTATCGTCGGTCGCACTGTCGATCTGGATGGTAAAGAAGGTTTTGTGTTAACACTGCAGGCACGTGAACAACATATACGACGTTCGAAAGCGACCTCGAATATCTGTACTAATCAGGGTCTGGTGGTTACTGCATCAACAATTCATATGGCGATCATGGGCGCTGAAGGTCTGGAGAATACTGCAGCCGCCTGCCATGCAAGTAATAACAGTCTGGTAGAAAAACTCAGCGCGATCAAAGGTGTGAAAAAAGCATTTTCGAGTGTGCACTTTCATGAAACGGTGCTGCAGTTAGATGCACCCGCGGCCCAGGTATTAAAAGCGCTGATGCAAAAAGGTATATTGGGCGGCTTCGATCTGTCTTTAGATTACCCCGAGCTGGGCAGTGCGATACTGGTCTGTACGACTGAGATGCGAACTGAAGAAGATATAGTGGCTTATGCTACAGCGATGCAGGAAGTGCTGGCTCAACCTGTTAATGATATTGCATCGTTGCAGGAGAGTGCATAATGTTAATTTTTGAACATTCCTCACAGGGTCGTAAAGGCGCACCCCAATCACCTGTTGAAAAAGCATCGGTCAGCGCGATACCTGAAAATTTATTACGCAAGAAAAGTGCGGCACTGCCTGAAGTTTCTGAGTTGCAGGCGGTGCGTCATTACACCCGTCTGTCGCAGAAGAACTTTTCCATCGATACTCAGTTTTATCCACTGGGTTCCTGTACCATGAAGTACAACCCGCGTGCCTGTAACTCACTGGCGATGTTGCCCGGTTTTTTAAATGCGCATCCGCTGACACCTGATGAACAGAATCAGGGGTTTCTTGCCTGCATGTCTGATCTGCAATCCATGTTATGCGAAGCCACAGGTATGGCGGCATTTTCATTGGCGCCGATGGCGGGAGCACAGGGTGAGTTTGCCGGTGTCGCGATGATTGAGGCATATCATACGTCACGCGGTGATGTCGAACGTAGAGAAATTTTAGTGCCTGATGCAGCGCATGGTACCAACCCGGCCACAGCAGTGATGTGTGGTTTTCGCGTAAAAGAAATTCCAACACTGGCTAACGGTGATGTTGATCTCGACGCATTGAAACAGGCGGTGGGTCCACAGACAGCTGGTTTGATGCTGACCAATCCGTCAACGCTGGGTGTGTTTGAACGCAACATCGAAGAGATAGCAAAAGTGGTGCATCAGGCCGGTGGTTTGCTGTATTACGATGGTGCCAACCTGAACGCAATCCTGGGTAAGATTCGCCCTGGTGATATGGGTTTTGATGTCATCCATTCAAATCTGCATAAAACATTTTCAACGCCGCACGGTGGTGGTGGCCCGGGTTCTGGAGCGGTCGGTGTTGCTGAAAGATTGATTCCTTTTTTACCATTGCCGATGGTAACGCAGGAAGGTGAGCAATATCGCTACTTAACAGCAAAAGATCGTCCACAGAGCATCGGTCGTCTGTCTGCATTCATGGGTAATCCTGGTGTGCTGTTGCGCGCTTATATCTACATGCGATTCCTCGGCCGTGAAGGCATGGTCAGGGTAGCCGAATTCGCTACCCTGAATGCTAATTACATGATGGTAGAAGCCAGACGTCGAGGTTTTACCCTGGCTATCGATAGCCGTCGTGCCAGTCATGAGTTCATCATTACCTTAAAAAATGAAGCTCGTAATTATCATGTCTCGGCGATGGATTTTGCCAAGCGTCTGCTTGATCTGGGTTACCATGCACCGACCACTTACTTCCCGCTATTAGTACCGGAATGTCTGTTGATCGAACCGACTGAGTCAGAAGCAAAAGAAGCGCTGGATGGTTTTATGGATGCGCTGGAGCAGATAAAACAGGAAGCGGAAACAAATCCTGAAATATTGCATGCGGCACCACAGACAATGCCGGTCAAGCGTCTTGATGAGGTCAGGGCTGCGAAACAGCTGGATCTGGCTTATAAGGCCAGTTAGATAAAATAGTGGCGAGTCTTGAAACTCGTCACTGTTTTTTTTTAGTGCTAGGCTTTTTCGACCCGGTTACGGCCAAGTTCTTTGGCCATGTATAAAGCAGTGTCTGCACGTGAGAGTATGTCGTCGACACTATCTTTGTCGGCATTAAATTCTGCCACACCAAAACTACTGGTGATATGGCCCACTGCCTTAAACTGAAAATTCTCTATGTCCTTGCGTAAGCGTTCAGCATGAATCATCGCGCCGCTTAGGCCGGTTTCTGGTGTCAATATAATAAACTCTTCACCACCATAACGCGCAAAGATATCTGCGCTGCGATTTGCCGCTGATACCAGCTTGGTGACCTGCTCGAGTATGCTATCACCTGCCAGATGACCGAAGTTGTCATTCACCTCTTTGAAATTATCCAGGTCAAAGAAGATGATGGAAAACTTACCGCCATAACGTCTTACTTTGTCGATCTCCGCATTGAGAAAGTTTGCAAAATGCATACGGTTATAGATATGTGTGAGCGAATCCGTATAGGCCATATCACGAAGCTGGGTGCTTAAAATTTTAATCTGAGCAAATAGTGAGCCGAATAACAGTCCAGCGAAGGTCGGAATGATGAAACTGGCGGCAGTAAATTCGATTTTAATGACATAGATGGTGTGGATAATATTTAAAATAGCCATAAAAAAACATGACAGACTGATGTAGAAGATATAGGTCTGCAGCTTGCTTTCGGCTTCGATCTTTTTTTTCATAGTTATTGTCGAGAGCTATATCTAATGTTAGTGTGGTTTGGCGTTTAAGGCTGTGATCTATCATATCCTTAAATGATGAGTTTTTCATTAATGCTAATATGGCGCAGGTGACTACTATGGCAACACGGACATCGATTTATCGTACAGGTATCTCTTCTATCATGCTGTTGCTTACGGTGTTTTTATCAGCATCGATTAATGCCCGCCAGCTCGATGATGTCGATTTACCTGATGAAGTAACACTGGATGGCACAAACGTACCGTTGCAGTTAAATGGTATGGGCTATCGAACCAAGTTTGTTTTTAATCTATATGTAGGCGCGTTATATATAGAAACCAGGGCGGATTCGCGTGATGCCGTGCAAGCTCTCAAAGGACCAAAACGCGTACACATGCATATGGTTTATGACGAAATAAGCCAAAAGAAAATGGCAGCTGCCTGGCGTGAAGGTTTCGAGGAGAATAACAGTGATGAACAATTTAAAAAATTAGAATCACGTTTGGATACATTCATCAGTTATTTCCCTGATTTAAAAAAAGGTGATGTCGTTTTACTGGATTACATTCCTGCCGTCGGTACGGTTGTCTCCTTTAATGGTGAGTCAAAAACTGCTATCGAAGGGGCTGACTTTTATGCTGCATTGCTCGACGTCTGGTTAGGTGAAGAGCCCGCAGATGACGACTTGAAAGATGCTATGTTGGGTGAGCAGGGAGATTGATCTTATAAAGCCAGTTGAGTTTCTACAGGTTTAGATCCATTGACTAATCATTATTTGCTGAACATAGCTGGGCTGCAGCTTCTCGAAACGTGGCTTCGGCGACGACGCCGGTGAGCACTCTTTCTCCAAAAATAAAACTGGGTACGCTCTGGATGTTGTGAGCACGCGCTGTATTGAAATTATTCATCAAGCGTTTATTCAAGTTGCTATCTGTCCATGATGCCTCAATGGTTTCATTGTCAATGCCGCAGGAGCTGGCAATTGTTTTGAGTATATTCCTGTCGCCGATGTTTTTACCATCAACAAAGTAAGCCTCGAACAGTTTTTCGTGTAAAGTATAAAAAATTTCACGGCCGCATTGTTTAGCAGCTTCTGATAATAATAATGCATCTTTAGAATTGGTGATAAAGTTAAGTTTAGACAAGGGAATATTTTCTTCCTGGGCAATACGTTCTAAATTCTCTAACATCATTTGCCATTGTTCAGAAGGGTATTCCAGGGAGTCTATAGGTTCGCCGTCTGCCGAGGTCTCCGGATGTATCTCCAGGAAGCACCAGTTTATTTTTAGATCATAGCTATCGCGTAAGCGCTGTAAGCGGTGGTGTCCGAGATAACAGAAAGGACAGATATAATCGCTGTATACGGTAACCTGCAGTTCAGGTAAGGATTCCATGTATTATACCCATTTTGAAAGTTTCATAGATTAACTATGTGTTATTAATGATATCTAAATATATAACATCCATCATTTTACTGACATTGCTTATTATGCGCAGTTCAGTGCTTATCGCAAGCGAGCCGTCAAAAATAAATGTCTATAAAACCGAGTGGTCCATGGGTTTAGGTATTGGTGCATTTGATTACCTGCTCTACCCGGGGGCTGTCGAAACGAAGCAGTATATTCTTCCGGTGCCTTATTTTACTTTTCGTTCGCCAAAGTTTGAAGTCGATCGCGGCTTCCGAAGTTTTCTTTACGATTCAGATAACGTCGTTCTAGATATCAGTGCTGATTTTGGCCTGCCGGTTGATAGTGAAGATACCCGGGCACGGAAAGGCATGCCTGACCTGGACTTTATGCTGCAGTTTGGCCCATCACTGGAATTTAAATTGAATAACAGGAATAAAAGTTATTTCGACGCGCGCTTTGAGCTACCGGTGCGAGCTGCAATCATTACTGATCTACCCGGTGCTGAAAATATAGGTTACCTTATCGAACCGCGTTTCAGTTTTGATCACAGGCGTTCGTCAAATGCGCCGGTAGCGCATAAAACGACGATTGGAATCAAGTTCGCAACACAGGACTTCCATGCTTACTATTATGATGTGGCGCCAGAATATGCCACGGCCTCACGGCCAGCATATAAAAGTGATGCCGGTTTCGGCGGTAGTTTCATTAAGTATCGTATCTCTTATAAAACCAATGATTTCATCTACTGGATGTTTCTGCGTTATCAATCTCTTCGTGGTGCAGAGTTTGAAGATAGCCCATTAGTGCTTAAAAACGATTATTATTTAGTCGGTGCTGGCTTTTCCTGGATTTTTGCCAGTAGTTTATGAGTTATTTTCGACGAAAAAGGCAGGCAGATATTTCTCTTTGCTTTTTTAGTCGAGCAACATTTTTATTCCCAGGGCCAGCAAAAATAGTGCAAAAACTTTTTTAAGTTTGATGTCGCTGAACTGATGTGCGAGTTTTGCGCCTAGCGGTGCAAACAGAAAACTGCCAATGGCGATAATAGCAAAAGCTGTCAGCTGAACGTAACCCAATAATCCGTGCTCTGAAATTGATGCTGTGTTTACGATCTGCCAGCCGTTAACAACATAGGATGCCGTACCGAATATGGCAATAGGGAAGCCGCAGGCTGCCGAGGTAGCGACGGCATTTTTTATATTGATATTATGCCAGTGTAAAAAAGGTACCGTGAGTGTGCCGCCGCCAATACCGACGATGGCAGACAGGCCGCCGATAATATTACCGCCGAAAAAAGCGTTCACAGGTTTTATCGTGTGCTGATGTTGTTTGCTCTGCAGCTGAGTAAACATCAAAAAAGCGACACAGAGTTCGAAAACGCCAAATAGTGGTTTCAGGATATCGGTGTTAAGTTGGCTTGCAATGACGGCGCCAAACCAGGCGCCTAAACAGATTCCCGGGGCCAGTAGTAATACTATGTGCCATAACACGGCCTTTTTTTTGTGGTGTGCCAGGGTTGATGAGATCGAGG
The DNA here is from genome assembly GCA_041570895.1 of Gammaproteobacteria bacterium. Taxonomy (GTDB): domain Bacteria; phylum Pseudomonadota; class Gammaproteobacteria; order SZUA-229; family SZUA-229. Next base: position 2,413 of record JBFFVI010000048.1, on the reverse strand, counting down.
TGAAAACGATGGTTGCCAGTGAGGTCGCAAGCGCCATGTGCATCACATGTTGTTGCTCATAGCCCTGGCTGCTGAAGATAAGATATAACACCGGTACGATGATCAAACCGCCACCGATGCCTAACAGGCCTGCAGCGAAACCTGCAAAGGCACCTGTCAGCAGGTACAGACCGGTGTCGATCAAACTCAGGTCTATGGTCAGCGATTCGATCACTTTAGAGATGTCATGTTTGAGTTTTCACTCATTTATCGCGTTGATTAACTGGCGATCGATTGCTGATGAAGTTTTACCACCAGGTCGCAATCCAGGTATGTTGCCCCATAGGCATCACCGGCGATCACGTTGAAAGGTTGGTCGATCTCTCCCATCTGATCGAGTACGATGCAGGCACCAGAAAAATCATGCTCTCTGGTGTAATCATTGACGGTGATAATGGTCTGCAGGTTGGCGTCGGATGTTGATTTGATGCCATTGGCTGAATCTTCAAAGGCGATGCATTCGTCTGCACTCAGTTTCATGGTCTTTAAGGCGTAATCATAGATGTCTGGCGCCGGTTTTTTGGCGGGCACGATATCGCCTGCTGCGATGACCTCGAACCAGTCGATGGACTGGGCACCCAGGGTATGGGTCAGTAATGCCGTCACGTTTTCCGGTGTGGTGGTGGTGGCTATAGCCAGTCGAAAACCACGTTGTCGTGCTTCGTTAATCAATCGTTCTACACCCGGACGCAAGGGAATAGCGCCGGTCGATAATAATTCGGTGTAGTGACGTGTCTTCGCCTGATGCAGTTCAGGGATGAGTGATTCAAGATTATCGGGCAGATTGTTTTTATCCAGGAACTTATCTGCATAGTACTGCATGCGTTCCTTGCCGCCAGTGACCGCGAGTAGTTCACCATAAGTATCAACATCCCAGTGCCAGTTTATTCCGTATTCTTCAAAGGCCTGGTTGAACGCGACGCGATGACCATCGCGTTCAGTGTCGGATAAGGTACCATCTACATCAAAAAGAAAAGCTTTAAGTTGGGTATTCATTAAATATTCATGTAAAAATAAAAGCGTGAATCTTACAGGAAGCTTTCATGCATAAAAACATAAAACTAGGATGGATTGGTCTGGGAGTTATGGGTGAGCCGATGTGCCGACACCTGTTGGCGGCGGGATATCCCATGTCGGTTTATACGCGTAGCCAGAAAAAAGCCAATGCTGCGCGGGATGTAGGCGCGCTGTGGTGCGAATCACCGGCTGAGGTGGTAGCACAGAGTGATGTGGTCTTTACCATGGTCGGTTTGGAGCAGGAGGTACGCGAGGTGTATTTTTCGGCCAATGGCCTGCTGAGTAGCGAGATCACGGATAAGATTTTTATCGATATGGGCACGACAGCACCAAGCCTGACACTGGAGATAGCACAGTATGTAAAACAGCATGGCGCACACAGTATCGACGCGCCGGTATCTGGTGGTGATGTCGGTGCCAGGAATGCGAGTCTATCGATCATGGCGGGTGGCGAGCTCGATATCATCGAACGGGTAAAAGCTTTATTCGACTATCTTGGCTCTGTCCAGGTGATGGGCGGAGCGGGCAGTGGTCAGCATACGAAAATGTGTAATCAGATCACCGTTGCCGGCACCATGATAGGAGTGTGTGAAGCCCTGCTGTATGCAAAACATGCAGGCCTGGATTTAGAAACCATGGTCGCCGCTATAAGGCCGGGTGCGGCAGGTTGCTGGACACTGGATAATCTCGCGGCAAGAATTATCAGCCGGGATTTCACGCCAGGATTTATGGTGGATCACTTTATCAAGGATTTAGCTATCGCCGTGAATGAGGCGGATATGATGGGACTGGAGTTACCGGGACTGTCACTGGCAAAGTCACTGTATGAAAAAACCCGTGATATCGGTCATGGTAAAAGTGGCACTCAGGCACTGTTACTTGCACTGGAGACGCAGTGAAAGATACTGCTCCTGAAAACAAAAAAGACACAGATTAAGTATAAAAAATGAATCATCAGACTCAAACAGATGCCCTGCGGGCCTACTCATGGCAAAGTATTTTCTCCATGGTCAAGCATCACAGGATGTTATTGATCAAGGCTAATATCATCGCCATCTTTGCCGCTATCATCAGTGTGCCGGTACCGCTATTGATGCCTCTGCTGGTCGATGAGGTGTTGCTCGATAAACCTGGAAAGATTATAGAACTGCTGTCAGTGATCTTTCCACAGGCGTGGCTGACCCCGATCGGCATCATCGCTATCGTCATGTTGCTGTCTATGCTGTTACGACTGGTCACATTGTTATTAGCGGTACTCCAGACGCGGGAGTTTACCCGTGTTGCCAAAGATGTTACCTATCGAATCCGTCTCGGTCTATTGCAGCATTTGCAAAAAGTCTCGATGGCAGAATACGAA
>JBFFVI010000047.1:0-10762 GCA_041570895.1 Gammaproteobacteria bacterium | reverse complement strand
GGTCATATCTATATCCAGCTATGGTATTGCGGTCGGATATCACACCCCGATTTATTACCTGATCATCAGATACCGGTCGCGCCTTCTGCAATCCGACCAGAAGGTGAAGCGATTACTTATGAAGGCATGAAGGCTTTTGTAGAACCGCGTGCATTAGCAATAGATGAGATTCAAAACATCGTCTTACAGTACAAAAATGCGGCACAGATGGCAAAATTGGCCGGTTTTGACGGCGTAGAAGTGCATGCTGCGAATGGCTACCTGATCGATCAGTTCCTGCGCGATGGCAGTAATCAGCGAACTGATGAATATGGCGGCAGTGAAGAAAATCGTATGCGCTTTTTAAACCAGGTCCTCGATGCTGTTCTGCAGGTGTGGCAGAGTAACTGTGTAGGTATACGACTAACCCCGGAAAACAGTTTTAACAGTATGTCTGATTCTGATCCGCAAGCGCATTTCAACTACTTCATCACGCAGCTTAATTCGCGCGATCTGGCCTATCTGCACATCCTCGAAGGTGACATGATGAGTGCATCGAGAAACGTCGACTACCGCGCACTACGTGACGCCTACGATGGCTTATATATGGCAAATAATGGTTACGACAAACAACGTGCTCAGTCTGCGATTGTGAATGGTGATTGTGATCTGGTCGCGTTCGGTGTCCCCTATCTGGCGAATCCGGATCTATTGTATCGCTATCAGAATGATCTGCCATTAAACACCGCCGATCAGGCAACTGTTTATGGTGGTGATGAAACCGGGTATACTGATTATCCGGTGGCGCAGCAGGCTGTGTCTGAGCTATGATAACCGTCCGCTGTTCATGTTACTTGTAGCATCGCAATAAATTAACCTAATACAGGTCAAGTTTTTGAGCCATGCACTGGGTTAGACTTCAGTTTCAAGATAACAAGATACGAGGATTAAGATATGGGTTGTTGCGGCAGTTGTGGCGGAGAAGCGCCTAAACACACAAATGAACAGGATAAAAACAATGACAAAGATGAGCCGGTAACAGGTCAGCCTCAGGAACAGGATAAGGAAAAGGAAAAGGAATAGCTGTTATATCCAGTTAATCATCTGTGAATAAAAAAGCCGGGGAAGCCCCCGGTTTTTTTATTTCATGCCGATATATCCATAGCTGACTACTGAGGCAGATACTCGGTTTGTGTGCCAACGTAAGACTGGTCATCAAACAGCTTAAATTCATAGGTGCCAATACGGATCGAGTCACCATTCCTGAGTTGCTGTTGTTTGATGGCACTACCATTTACATAGGTGCCATTGGTGCTGCCGAGATCACTGATACTGATATCGAAGGTTTCAGGCAGATATGCATTAGGAACGAGGCTTATCAGCGCATGTGTGCCACTGACAGCACCATCATCTAGTTGCAGGCTGTTGCCATGGTCACGGCCAATGCTGAAATCCCCCTCTGCCATATCGACTTCAGAAACCACGGCACCATTAATAATATGTTTCAGTTTAATCAAGACTCACTCCAGATATGCATGTAAAGATAACGACGTTTTATGCCATTAGAGGCACAAAATAATAGCTTAACCATAGGCCAATGAAAAAATTATAGATGATGAAATGGTAAATATGAACAACTTTTGCTAAAGAAAGCTCTCTTTGTCATCAGCTAAGACAAAAGCCGTTAAAACAGCGATTCATAATGTAATTATGACAACAAGGGGAACCTTAAAAGATAAAAGGTGATGACGCTGGTAAAAAATCGGAGTAAAATAACTGTGTTAGATGAAAAACTGACGTAAATGTGAAGAAATAAGGAGTGCGTTATGGATAATAAAAAATCTATGGATGAAGATACGAGGAAACTGACATTGGTGGTTATTTATATGGCGATGTTTGTACTCGTATTATTTGGCTTAATACCAGCAGCATAATGAATGCTGACAATTTGTGATTGCTTGATTAAGCATTGCGGCGACTTTTATGGTCGCCGTTTGTATTTTTGGCACATAATTTGTTAACAAGCGTTATGTTGCCTACTACCATATTATTACCTGTATTAACCACCAAACGCTTCTGTCATAGTCTTGGCAATATCCTTGATCACATCGAGAAATTCATCTGTACCCGCCTGATCATTATTTCTCCGACATTCATTTAATGCCGATATGGCGATATTCATCGCGGCATGATAATTGCCTTTATTCACAAAATCCGCAATAGTGCTCTTTTCAGATTCTATATCCATTTTTTTACCCCTTCAATAAGTGGTTTCACCGGTTTGCCATGTTACTCATATGGTTAATGCTGTTAGCGATGTGTTTGTTTATAGTCTGTTAGATAATTTAATAATACCCAAGGTTAGACTGATAGCTAAAAGTAATATGGTTGCAGCAACAATAACATTATTTAGCAGTTGTGGAGACACGATCAGCAGCGACCCCAGCATAAACATCATTACGCCAGATAATAATTTTAATACCATACCTTCCTTTTCTGAAAGTTTTCGCGAACCTAATTTTATCGTAAAAACAACAACGATGATCAACAGCGGCAATATATATATCAGGTTGTATAACAGTAAATATAAGTAATAACTTTCTATAGATAATGACTTTAACGTTAATATCCGGGTATATACCATGGGGAACCCAGCAGTACATAATAATTCATAACTATTAGCGACGATCGCTAAAAGAACCGTTGCTAAGATTACCGTGGTGATTGAATCCAGGCGTAATAGATGACGGATACGATCGATCAATTTTGGTTTTTCATGTTCGGAGATACTTAATGAGAAACCTTTCTTAAACCAGAAATAATCTTTGATGTTGATAAGCGCAAAAAGTACGGCAACACAGCCTGCGATTAAGGTGATGATACGTAATTCACCGAGATAGATAAATAGATTCAACCAGGCAGCCATAAACAGAAAATAGATAGCGCCGGAAAAAAAAACAAATATGCTGCCGATAAGCGCCATCCTGCCACGGCTGCGACTGTGCACCATCATACTGAGTAAAAACAACAATACAAAAAATGCGCAAGGATTAAACGCATCCATACCGGCAATAAAGAAGGTCAGCATCGGTAATGAATAGTCGTCAGATGATATATTGCCAAATATTGGCATATCGATTAATGGCGATTCATTCTGGTCAATAATAAAAACCATTGAATTGTCTGGCTTGTTTTCTTTTGCAAATTGATGACAGGCCTGAAGATACGACCTTAATAATCGACCGGTTGATGTATTGTCTTCGTAACCACTCAACAGATTTCCGCAAAACATGAAAGTAGGCACGCTACGTGCATCATTACCGAAGGTCTCTGCCATGCTGACAAAAGTCTTGATGTTTTCCGGGTGATCAACCAGTTCAAGTGAATGCACTTTTAACCAGGGATAGTCGTCGTCCATCTGAATAATATCTGGCCTGGCTTCGAGACAGTGCGGACATTTTTTTGACCAGAAAAAATATAGATGTATTACTGTATGATTATTTATATCTTTGCCATACCAGATGATTTCTTTCGATGTCATAGTATCTGCCGCTGCTGATGTAGCGGCAAGAAACAGAATCAATAAGTAACTGATGATCTTTACTGCTCTCAACATTATCTTTTTTCAATCCGGTGCGATTTATACAACTCTACACACCGCCATACTAGCAAAGCAGGATCAATTGCTCAAAATAAAAACCACTGATTATGGATTCGCTTATATAATAGATATATGAATAAGAGAAATAACGATCTCGCCGATGTTGCCCGTAAGATGATGGATGGTGTGGTACAGATTCATGTCGAAGGCCTGTTAGAAGAAGATATACAATCAGTAATGAACCCGGCAATCAAAATACCTGGTGTCTGGTCAGGTTCAGGCTTTTTCCTCAGATATAATGATCTTGAAGGTCATATTGTGACCAATGCGCATGTCGTCAGAAATGCTGTCAAGATCGAAATCAGCTCGATGCTGACCAGTGAAGAAAAATTTGAGGCGGAAATCGTTGGTCTGGTCAAAACCCTTGAACCAGATGTCGCTCTGATCAAGCTTACCGAGAAAGAACTGCTGCGTTTCAAAACACTTGCTATCAAACACATCGAATATCTTGAACTAAGGGAAGGTCCAAGTCCGTCACGTGGTGAAGAAGTCAAGGCCATCGGTTATCCGATGGGCATGGTCGAACCTAATATATCTGGCGGTGAGATAACCAACTTCATCTCGGGTTCAGAATATTCAACAGAGAGATTTGTAACCGATGCGGCAATCAACCCTGGAAACTCGGGCGGTCCATCTGTCAGTAAGGACGGCAAAGTAGTCGGTTTAAATACTTCGGTGATGATCGGTGCTGATAATATAGGTTTCATTACCCCGGCAAGCTTTGTAAAAATCATCATTGAAAATTTGCTCCAACAAAATGAACCGCACTTCGCCGGCATCGGCGGCAAACTGCAAAAAAATGCCGATAATTTTAATCCCTTATTGAAGCAATCAGTCGCCAGAGGGGTGATCGTTGCCAACACAAAGCCGAATGGCTTTCTGCAGGCAGCGGGCCTTAGGAAGCGCGACGTCATCCTTTCGGTTAACGCTATCGAATTTGACCGCCATGGCATCGTCATCGGTAAGGAAGGCCATTTTCGTCATAAAAATATCTATGATGCGATGAAACTGATTCCGATTGGCGATAAAGTTGAGGTGGTTTATTTCAGAGATGGTGAAATCCAGTCCAGCAGTGCCAATGCCATGCGTGATCCGGAAAAAGGCATCGTCTCTCGCCCGATCATCGATGAGCGAAAATATCTTGAAGTCTTCGGCATGATCATTCAGGAATTAAGTTTTGAGATCATCGAGGCCATGCATGAAGTGGATGCTAATGCACGTATAGACATGTTGCAGATTATCGATCATGAAAAACCGATGCTGGTAGTCACCCACATCCATCAGGGAACGCAAGCTGATGAGATGGAATGGCCTCCAGGGGAATTGATCGTTACAGCTAATGACGAGGAAATACATACCTTAGATGATTTTGAAATAATCATGAAAAAAAACGCCAACAGTTTTCTACTGCTGGAATGTCGCAATGGCAGAATCGGCTATTTTCGAGTAGATTAATTTAACGGCAAAATGAACTTGATATTTAATGACGAATCCAAATAATAGATAGTAAGAACTGTTTTATTAATTTTAGTGGAGGTTACGTGCAACAAGTTCGTCCCCCGGCAGTAGCAGGTGCTTTCTACCATGGCCATAAACAAACATTGGCTAATGATGTCAATGAAATGCTGCAGGCTGTCCGCTTAAGTCACAGTGAAACGCAAGTCTTACCAAAGGCAATTATTGTGCCGCATGCAGGTTACATCTATTCAGGACCCGTTGCTGCAGCTGCCTACGCGCAACTGGCCGCTGCACACGACATTATCAAACGCGTCGTATTACTGGGTCCTGTGCATCGAGTTCCGGTGCGTGGCCTTGCCCTGCCCGGTGTCAGCGCATTTGCAACACCTCTAGGTGAAATCCAGATCGATCAAAAAGCGGTGGCCGCTATCGAACATATGTCGCAGGTGGTCGAAAGTGCCGCTGCGCATGCGCAGGAACATTCTCTGGAAGTACAGTTACCTTTCCTGCAGTCGGTACTGGATGATTTTAAATTACTACCACTAGCCGTTGGCGACGCTACACCAGGGGAAGTCGCCGAAGTACTGGAGGTTTTATGGGGTGGGCCGGAAACGCTGATCGTCATCAGTTCTGATCTTTCACATTTTTTACCTTATCAGACAGCGCAGACGATCGATGCACAGACCGTACAGACGATCCTCACGATGAATCATCAAGTAAGTCATCAGCAAGCCTGTGGCGGTACGCCGGTTAATGGATTAATGCTGGCGGCAAAACATCATCAGCTGCAACCACAATTGCTGGATCTGTGTAATTCAGGAGACACCGCAGGTGATAAAGACAGTGTTGTTGGCTATGCTGCGATCGCTTTTAATGAAACAATGGAGCAGGAGCAGTAAGTGATGAGCGATGATAATAAACATCTCAAAGGTGAAATATTACTCTCCATTGCGCGTGCTGCAATCTCACAGGCACTGGGTCTGCCTTTTGCGGAAATATCTGAACAGGCTGACTGGTTGCAGGAAAAAGCGGCATGTTTTGTCACCCTTAGCCAAAATGGGCAATTACGCGGTTGCATCGGTACGCTGGAAGCGCAGCGTTCTCTTCTGGAGGACGTAAAAGCCAATGCGGTAGCCGCAGCATTGAAAGACACTCGTTTCCCTCCACTTAGCAGTGAAGAACTTAACGAAACTGACATCGAAGTATCATTATTATCGCCCATGCAGGCGTTGAGTTTTGCTAACGAAGAGGAAGCCCTGGCACAATTACGACCGGGTATCGATGGTGTGGTGTTTGCATGCGGTCAGTATCGCAGCACCTTCCTGCCCCAGGTCTGGCAGCAATTACCGGATACAAAAACGTTCATGGCGCATCTAAAACAAAAAGCAGGATTGAGTCCCGGCTTCTGGGCAGAGGATGTCAAACTCTATCGTTACACGGTAACTAAATGGAAAGAAGCGGAATTTGATGAGCGGGCGATATCAGCGCAGCAAAAGGAGGAAGTATTATGATAAAACAATCATATCACCCTGGACTCTACTGGCATGCTTTAGATGACGGTCGAATACAATGCGATCTATGCCCGCGAGACTGTAAACTCAAGGATGGTCAGCGAGGAGCCTGTTTTGTGCGCATGCGTCATGAAGATCAGATCGTCCTTACCACCTACGGCCGTTCATCCGGTTTCTGCATCGATCCGATCGAGAAAAAGCCGTTGAATCATTTCTACCCAGGTAGCAGCGTGTTTTCATTTGGCACCGCTGGCTGCAATTTGGCCTGTAAATTTTGCCAGAACTGGGATATCAGTAAATCCAAAGATATGGATCGCCTGATGGATCAGGCTTCACCTGAAACCATTGCTATTGTCGCCGAAAAAAATGGCTGTAAGAGCGTCGCTTTTACCTACAATGACCCGGTGATCTTTGCTGAATATGCAATGGATACAGCAGATGCCTGCCATGCACGCGGAATAAAAACGGTTGCGGTTACCGCCGGTTACATAAATGCAGAAGCCCGGCGTGATTTTTTCGCAAAAATGGATGCTGCCAACGTCGACCTGAAAGCATTTACCGACGAATTTTATTTCAAATTAACTGCCGCACATCTACAGCCGGTGCTGGATACACTGCTCTATCTCAAACATGAAACCGATGTCTGGCTTGAGATCACCACCCTGCTGATTCCCGGCAAAAACGATTCTGATGAAGAGATCACGGCGATGTGCCAGTGGATCTATAAACAACTGGGCCCGGAGGTACCGCTGCATTTTTCTGCGTTTCACCCCGACTTTAAGATGATGGATGTTCCGCCAACACCAACAGCAACGCTGGTACGTGCGAGGAACATCGCGCTCAAAGAAGGTTTGCACTATGTGTATACCGGTAATGTGCATAACATCGAAGGTGATACCACATTTTGCCCGAAATGCCATTCTGTTTTGATCGAGCGTGACTGGTATGACATCAACCAGTATCGTTTAAGCAGTGATGGTCACTGCCCTGACTGCGGTGCTGAAATAGCTGGTAAGTTTGATAAACAAGCAGGGACCTTTGGTGCAATGCGCATCCCGATTGCGATCAATGCTGAAACTATTTACTGAATTTAGTTCTGCTGAGACAGGTAATCTATCGGATCAGCAGGTCGAGGATAGTGATAGCTTTGTCTGTAAAGAAATATCCGACGATGAATTAATCGTTTTATAAATTCAGTCGTGGTTTTAGTAAAAATATTTAGTTATACCGAATGCAAATATATTGTTATCAGCATCCATAGTGTAGCCTAAACTGAGGGATACAGACTTGTTAATATAATATGCCGCAATAAAATTTATGCCCATATTAGTTGTATCTTCAATCGACATTTTTTGAATATATACATCAAGTTCTAAACGATCTAACGCCATCGTTCTTATACCAATAAACGCCACCGCGCCATCTCTATCGACGCTTGTAGAATAAGTGCCAGCAACATCGACATCAGCTTCGCCATTAATGAATCTGGCACCTAAAATAAAATCGGTGGTATCGCTCATAGAAGCATGACCCAGAATACCGAATGTCGACGCAGTAATATCAGCATCGACCATTGTTCCTGATGAAGTCTGGTTTGCACTTGCTTTGCTGTAACCCGCTATAACGGCAACATGTGGTCTGACTGCAAGTGAAATATCTAAAGATATGTCTTCACCTTCAAAGTCTTCTGAAAAACCATCAATTGAAGAAGAAAAATTTCTGTATTCTACTGATATAAATTCATAGCCTAACGCCCCTGCGACTGCAGGTAGTGCCAGGCCAGTGAAGATGAACAGAAATATTAATTGGATATATGATTTCATTGATAACTTTGTTTATAACGTTCTAGCAGGCAAGCAGAATCATACTGAGATTTATAGCGCAAGGTTTTCATTTCTTAGTCTATGCGACTCAAAAATATTGTTTTTTACAGTTGATATCGTCCCTGCTATAACGCACGATGGTGACCACGCGTTTCATCACATTGGTGATTTCGAGTTCAGTAAAACATACATCATTTGCTGGCTGAGTTGCCTCGGCATCAACGATGATAGACATATCGGTAAGTCGTATGTTTGTCACATTGAGCCGTAGAAAATTTTCAGGGTGAGCCATTATCTTGCGTATCTGTTCAAGGTAAAACGAGAACACATCTTTATCACCGGTCAAATTCTTAATGCGAAATTCCGCTTCTTTGAGCTGTGCGGCGAGCTCAGCAGACGGATCTAACTCCTGATGAGCCTGCAGCAATAGTTTCGTCAGGCCATTGCCCTGTGTCTGTTTCGCTCGCAGTTGTGCGTGCAGTATGCGTCGCCGGTTCATCAGATCGCGTGACTCAGCTTTGATGCTGGCGATCTGCTGTAATGCATAAGTGATCAGGCCATCGAAAATACATTTTTTGATGCCGCTTCGCACCTCTTTCTCATCGATCGCCGGTGACAGTATTTTGTAATCAAATAGATTGATCGAGGTCTGAGGTACATCACGTCTTATCATCTCTCCTTCTAGTGTCAGCCCTGTGATCTTTTTTTCTTCCTTGTTAGCGCACAATAAGGCACAGCACTCTGTAACGGAACGGTTCTCCGGCTGCTCAAAAAATGTCTTTAATTCACTGCCGCAGCTAAAGGTCTCCTGTAGAACGCCTGTCGTGGCGAAGTAGGATCGCACTTCGGGGTCACTGACAAACGTCTTACCACTAACATTGATCGGCCCTGGAATCTGATCGACCAGTTGACCGATGTATTCGAGGGAGACGATAACTTCGCGCTGTAACTTTTTTTTATAAGACGGCACCAGGCGTAATTTGGTATCGATACCTTCGATGACGCGCTCGATCGCTTCATCGATACTGTAACCAGTGTCAGTTTGTTGCGGTGTTATGTCCCTGCTGGAAAAAAGACCAGTAATAAATTCGAGCAGTTTGAGCATGGTATCTATGTGCTAAACCGAGTGTGTCAGCTAACCACCCGGGTTGCTGCCAGGTTTGCTATGGTGTTTATTGGCTGTGGACGTGTCCGATTTTTTAGTGTTTTTTACAACATGATCGAAAAATACAATATAGTCCAGCCAGTCATGTACTGGACCACGATGCGAAAAGATGACCAGGCCATTACGATCTATAACATAGGTGCTGGGAAAAACACGCGCGATAGACCGGTCCTCAACCTGGCTGCCATCTCTCAGAGATAGCGTGGAAGTCTCATTATCTTTAACACCTGAATCATACAATGGCATGTCAGTAAAATCATATTGCTCTGCCCAACGGATCGAATCAGTGAAAGGCTCACGTAATTGAAGCATTTTCATTTCAACATCACCAGGATAGAGACTCTGTATCTTTGTATTAAGGTCTTTAAGCGAAGGAAATTCGCGTAAACAGGGTGGACACCATGACCCCCAGAAATGCAGGAAGACAATCTTACCCTTCTGATCAGAGACAGAGTGCTGTTTGCCTTCAGCATCAAACCAGCTTAGATCGGGAAAACGTTGACCGACACGCGTGCCTGTTTCAGCTTTACTCGCGGTCGCGGCATCAGCATAGGGACCCCACAGGCCTGACCAGCTATCAGAATCAAAAACAACACGGTCGTTAAGTGCGTATAAAACACATTTCTGCTGAGTATTGTCCTGACAGCCTTGCAGTGCTTCCTTTCCAGCCTCGTCTTCGCTTACAGCTTCAGTTACCCAATACCAGGCACCGCCGGGAGCAATAGCAAAAGCCTTGTTTTCGGATGAATACTGGTATTGCTGGAAATGCTCAATGGCTTTGCTGCCAACGTGAGGGATCCTGCTAGTGTCTGCCTTCGCCAGAACAGGTATCGCAGCAACAAAAACAAGGGCAATCGCTAATGCGAAAGCCCCTGTTAGTTGTTGACAAAACCACAGACGTGGATGCCTGTACATTGTTAGTCGGTTTCTTCCCAACCAGTAATCATTGCCTTGATATGCGCAGTTGGTGTGTGACCAGCTGTCGCAAGGTAAACATGTGCGATAAAGAATATCAGCATCATAAATGCGGCAATAACATGGAAGAAAGCAACATATTCCAGGCTGAGGAAGTCAACACCCCAGGCTGCCCAGTCATTATAGAACAGGTAGAGCCAGCCTGTGGTCCAGATCAATGGATTGATGAAGGCCAGAACAAACAGATAAG
>JBFFVI010000046.1:0-10834 GCA_041570895.1 Gammaproteobacteria bacterium | reverse complement strand
TTTGCTCGCAATGAACGCTGCGTCTGTTATTTTGAAACTGATCAGGGACCCATGGCGATGGTCCTCGTTGGCGCCATCAATGTCTCTGCCATAGAAACAGTCTGGCATGGCTTGATAACCAGCGAGGCAAAAAAGATCAAACGCTTTAATTACCACGACAAAGAGATAAAGCTTGAACGCGGTGAAGAGATGGGCCGATTCAACTTAGGCTCAACGGTTATCGTATTAGCTACTGATAGGATGATCATCGACGAAAAGATGATCGCTGGCGCTGAAATCAAACTGGGACAGAGTCTAGCGAAAGAAAGAACTGACTAGTTAATAAGCATGTGAAACCAGCGGCCGGCATAACGCACACTATGCCGGCAACAGGAATTTTTATATAGTACTTTCGGACTTAACTGCTTGCAGGGTTTCGATATTTTCAACCTGGTCTGCGGTAGTCGCTGTCTCATCAATCTGAGGCTGATTACCCGATGGCCTGGTATAACGATCGTTCATGGTCTGAATAAATTCACATGCATCCGCCGTCACCTCGGCTAATAAACGCTTAGAACGCATCGACCAGCCAACCGGCATCGGTCTAAATATACTTCGCAGTGGCTGCGTATTTTTAAGAAAAGCACGTTTGATATTGCCAGCCTGTATCCTACCTTCGCGGTTTTCTCCCGCCAGACTTTTATCAATACTGATTGTTGAAACAATTTTTTTAGCAACCACTTTTGCAGCAAAAGCACGTGCAGAAAAATGAACCACAGAAAAGCCCAGCAGCGTCAGGCCTAACTTTATCGACGACATGATATTGGCATCAGTGAAATCGTATGAGAACAGTGCCCACACATCAAACCACTGCCCGAGCACAGATAAAACGATAACAAATGTTCCGATAGCGACGGCATCTAACATTAGAACCATTTTCAACCATTTACTCATCGCCTCTTTAACAATAGGCACCACCAGGTGTTCGATATCACCGGCAATCGTCTGTATCGCACCAACTATTCGATAGGAGCGTTCGACTTCTACCTGATGTATACGGTCAAAGATAGCCGACTTGTCCTGCTCACATTTATGTTCAAAACGTACGCGTACCGCTTCATTTTCAATCGGTACAGCAACATCGCTATTATAGATAGAATAAAACCTTCCCGCGGTCAGTCCCTTGGCAGCAAGTGCGCGCTGCCATGCTGCCACGACCGCTTCCGGATTATCTTCCTGCGCTGCGGTATCAATTTGATTAAGGATATATAAGAACTTTTCAGAATCGCTACGGCTGATCGTGTTAGCAACCAGATGATCCAGTGTATCTTGCATGGCGCCGGGTTCGGGATGCCTGGCATCAAAAAACACCAGCACCAGATCTGATAGATCAACGATATGATCTGTCAGACGTAAAATAGCATTACGTTGCTCATCAGCATCAAATCCGGGAGAATCAATTATGATCTTGCCGCTTAACTTATCTGAATGTGACGTCTTCATCTGCAGGTAAGCATCGATACGTCGTCCTTCGCCATTGGCTACTTTATCGATCTCATCGCTCATCTGAAAAAACGGAAAGCGTGGATCTGAATTCAACGCGACGCCAGGTAATACCCGGTTCTCCTTACTGCTGCTGTAGGTGACCACAGTAAATTTATCATCGACTGCCTGGTTACCCGTACGCTGTAATTTATCACCGAGAAAATTATTGATAAAAGACGATTTACCTGCGGAAAATGTCCCTAGAACCGAGACTAATGGCCACCACGGAATACTGGTGGCATAGGATTCCCTGGTATCAAGCAAACCCATCTTATAAGCAACCGTATCTAACTTTTTAAAACGCGAAACCACATCGACGAGCAACGGATTCTCATTATTTAAATGAGCTTCCAATTTCGATAGTCGTTCACGAATCGATTTATCCGGGCGGTTTAGCATCTCAGTCTAGATCCTTACTGGTGAATTTATTGACTACTCTTTCAGCCACACAGGACTGGCACCCGGCATTGTCACTTCCGTTGTTACACTCTCTTTCGGTGTAGTCGTAGCAGCCGTATTGCCTGCTACCTTTGCTGCCGGCCTGGTCTTTGGAGCCGCATAAGACTGCCGTGGCACCGGGTTGTATGAAGGCCAGGTTTGCACTGGTGCCATAGGCGGTGGAACATTTGTATTTGAGCTGAATGGCATTACATCATTCATCATACCAAACGGACCACTTGATACCGTGCGATTCATACCGTGCATATCACGCTGCATACCATAGACAGAACGATTCATGTTACCGATATTGTGCGTCATACTCTGAATATTTTGACTCATCGGCGTCAAACTGTTCATCTGGCCCGACATAGAAGTTATCTCTCCCGTCATGCCATCGATATTACCTGTCATATTATCGATACTACCCGTCATGGTATTTAGATCTTTGGTCATCCGTGGCATCGCATCAGAGACGATCACCGCCATGTGTGTCACTGACTGTGAAAGTATCGCGATATCATGCGTCAAACGGTAAATCAGAAAGAAGCCATAACCAGCCAGTAAAACAAATGCAAATAGTGACGGGTAGACCACCATCTCCCAACGTCGGGCACTGCTATCAAAGGTATTAGCTAACCTTTCCAGTGGATCAGCCGGTTTATCACTGACATAGGCCTTCTCCAGAATCTTCTGCTGTGCACGCTGCTTGGCTTCGTGCGCACGCGCTTTCAATTCTTCCACGTCTTTTTTAGATTTAATGGCATCGTTGGCTAATTTTTTATCAGCTGCAGATATTTTTTTAGCTGCCGATTTCATGTCACTATCTTTCGAGGCGCCCGCTTTCTCTATTTTGGCGAGCGCATCCTTTGAATTCATTACCGCTGCAGATTTAGCTGCCAGCTTTTCTGTCACCTTAGCAGCAGGCTTTTCAGCAGAAGCTTTCTTCAGGTTTGTATTGTCAGCAGTCTTGTCACCAGCACTGCTGGTAGCAGAAGCTTTTGCTTCTGACTGCTTATCAGTTGTCTTTTTATCGGCCATCTTAAAAGTCGCCTTTGGCGCCTCGATTCATGATATCTAAAATAATTTTCTTTACTCCTTCTGCTTCTTCTTTTAATGCCGGCGGCAACGGTTTACCGCCATAAATCATCGCATCCATATTTAATGAATATAACCAGAGCTTGCCTTCCTTATCTTCCACCATACTGATACGGCAGGGTAAAAATGCGGAGTAAGCATCACTGTATTCAAGCATCTGTGCCGCGGTAAGAGCATTACAGAACATGTATATTTTCAGGTAACGTGAACTACCTCCTGACATTGCTTCTATCTGACTGGATAATGGAAGTTCACCAACATTTTTAATGTTATGTTCGTTAGCAACAAAACGCATGGTCTCTTCCACATCGGCGGCGGCCAAATCTTCACTGACTGGAATCTTCCATACCATTGCTTCTGCTGCGTTTCCTGTCTCTAGCACCGAAGTCATCATTTCACTATAAACATCAATGGCTTTCTCATCAAAAGCATCGAGTGTCTGCAGCATCGGTGCCATTTTGACCGCCGCATAAATAGCAACTAAAATCGCTACAAACCCGACTAATGCAAATAAATTACGTAACGCATAAAACATACTAAAAAACCTATGTATTTAAGATAAGGTTGAATCAATTAACTGCTTTAATTCATCCGCTTTAGATTCATCTAGATGCCGCAACAAACCCATCAGGCTTCTTGCTCGATTTGCCTGTCCGTTACGAACAAGTATAGCTGCTGCCTCAAAGTACGCAGAAGCTGCCTCTTTATTCTTACCCTGGTTGAAGTAGACATTTCCAAGTTCACCGTAAGCATCAACATTGTCTTTTGTTTTATCAATTACCTGCTTATAACTTTGCTCTGACAACTTATAATTACGTTGATAGAACGACTTTCTTGCAGTAATCCAGAACGACCTAACAGCATCGTATTGCTGAGTGGCATCGATCACCTTACCTTGTTCATCGACATTATCCAGCTGCCTTGCCGTCTTAGCTGAAATAAACTTTTCTGCCGGTTCACTTTTAACGGATGCGGCCTGTGTATTATTAACTGCGACTTCATTCCGTGGTGCTATTAAAGACTCTTTTTGTTTAACCTCCGCAATGGCGGCAACGGGTGTATTACTTTTCGCTTTTTCAGTGACTGCTTCAGATGCAGCCACAGTATTCTCTGCCACTGCGGGTGGTCGTTGATAGTCATGGTGAGAATTTACTGGCAAACGCTCAGTGTTACTGTCATCTGGTTCTGTAACCTGCTCCGATTTAGCCACAGAGACAGGCTGTTTTTCCTCGGTTAAATGTGCCTGTTTCGCTTTAACCGCTGCAATAAACTCTTCTACTTCAATAAACTCATTCGACAGATAGGCAAGTGCTTTTCCGGCTGGCGTATTTTCACCAGCAAGATTGCCCCAGAACATATAGCCATAGATCACAGCCACGATTAACAGGATAAGAAAGGTGTGGCTTAATAACCAGCGAATAATTTTCATATATACCCCTAAACCCGCGATTTATTCATTTATATTATTTATTTCTGATTACCAGCAAAAAATCAATCTAGCATGGCAGCCAGTTTTTTCATCTCTTTTGAAGCTTTACCCATAGGATCGAGCTCAAACACACCAAGGCCCTCACTGAACGAACGCCGATATGCCGTACGTTGATAGAGGCGGATATCCATGGCTTTTATACCCTGTAACATCTGCAAGGCCTGCTCTGCCTCACCTGTCTCACGTACACCTATGTGGGTATCGGCTCGATTAATAAAACCTAATACTTCCGGTTTTTTAGTCTTGTTAATATTGTTATGAACTATTTTCAAAAAACGCTGCGTCGACCATATATCGGCCTGACTGGGCTGAACAGGGATAAGTACTCGATCTGCCAGCGAGAGAGCTCGTTCCATCGCAGGCATATTACTGGCACTCATATCAACGATTATAGGCTGCTTGTTTTTCTTATCTTCGGCCATTTTTTCAAGCACTGCCAGATCAGTCGAGACCTGGAAATTCGGTTCATAACCATCCTCTTCGCGAACCTCACAAACATCTACCAATGTACATTGTGGATCAAGATCGAAGGTCATCACTCCGGTTTTATCATGTGCCAACCAGACCGCCAAATTGAACGCTACGGTACTTTTACCTGTACCACCTTTTAAATTTCCAACGACTGTTAACATAAACGATTACCCGGTGCCTCAACGTAAGATTGTAAATCTTTTTATAAACAAATTCTTATGACTTATATCAAACAATTATTCAGATTAATTTTTATCTATTTGCTCATCTGTCAGTTTAACTGGTTCAACCTGTTGCGCCGTCTTTATTGAATCATCAAATAAAGCATAATCTTTTGGCACAATAAACTTCTGCTTGCTGACTTCGCCCACATCAATATTTTGCAACTCATCAACAACATCATTTTGATATTCTTGTTTAACAACAATATCCAGCTCACTGTCATACCATTGCGTACCCTGCTTTTGTTCTCCTGATGCACTAAATGCGATCATCGTCAGCTTTCTTACCTTGCGGCCATTTATTTCATGGTCTTCTTCTATATCCACACTTAATCCTGTGCCATCAGAATTTACCTGTCTCAGGATATTGTTATATTTGATATCAATCCACTGAAAAATATGAAAGTCATTGCCATTATCGTTTAGTGTGATCAACCACTTCTCAGTTTCTCTTCCATTTATTTTTGCTTTCTTGAGGAAGACGCATTCAGCATCAACAAACTGTTTACAGGGATCATTCGTTTTCTTATTTTTATTGCCGGTAATAACTTTTTCACTCTCTGGCATCTCCTTTACCAGATAATATTTATTCTCATTATCTAACCAGATAATTTTATTATTTTTATTATCGAAGATCTGGGCCATCGGCACACCATCTTCGGTATATTCAAATCTTACATTACCATCTAACCAGTACATCCTGGCGTGACTCACACTTTCACCACGAATTTGAACAGCATCTGCTGTAAATGACGCTGCCTGTAACAATGCTGCGTACGCTGAAGAAAGTAGTAGAAATAAAGTCAGTAGGGTTTTCATGTCAATACGATAGATAAAGCGGTGCCAGCCTGGCACCGCTTTATGGTTAAACGATTACTGTGCTGGTGCTTGAGGTGCAGCTGGTGGCTGACCGTATGGACCTGGAGCGTAACCTTGTGGAGGCTGCTGATAGTATGGACCTGGACCGTAATAAGGGCGACCATATGAGCCACTATTGTAACCATTGTTGTAGCCGTTACTGTTATCCCAGTTATTATTACCATAATATGAGTTAGAGCCATTGCCATTACCACGACCACGACCACTTCCTTTACCACTCATACCGAAGTTAAAGCTACCATCCATATCGCCAGAACCGTCGCCAGAACCGTCGCCATAGCCAGAACCATCATTGTTCCAGCGATTATTATTGTTCCAGTTACTATTGTTATTACTGTTGTTATCCCATGGGCCGCCCCATCCAGCAATGGCGGACACACTGAAGCCAAGCGCAGATGTTAAAACAGCAATTTTGATTATTGATTTCATATAATGCCTCTTTTACTACCCTCATTAATTGACAGTATTGTATTGAATCGAGGGAGTAATCCAACACCTGATTATTGTTACTTTATCAACCTGACAGTGATTAACTACACACTATACGCCTGTTAATAAACTGAAGCCATACATTGACACAATGACGACTAAAAATTTTCATCCCGTATAAATGTATACGGATTAAATACATTATTCTGTTTTTGCTTTTCAATATCTGAATCAACTAAAGAACTGCTCTCGCCATAGTGATACATAGGTGTTATAGGTGAAATACCGCCTATGGCTTCACTGGGGACCCATGGTAATGAGCCACCCTGGTATAGGGAGTCCGAACCACTGCCCCAGGGCGCTATGGCAGGGGTATCATACAATGGGTTCGGATATGGCGGGTAACCATAATACCCAGATCCAGGCTGACGCGGTCTATATTGTGGTTTTTGTGAATCATCCGGCAGTAACTGGTATTGTTTTTGCTGCTGATGAAGTGATTCAAGAATTTCTGGTGTTACAAAGCGATAACCCTGAATCTGCCTGTCAGTTTTGTTAGAATAATTTTGTTGACCTTGATATTCAGGGAATTTTTTAAAATCCTGCCTGTCTTCTCGCTGCTCTGGTAACAACCATGGATTTACCGCTTCAGCAACATGTTGCATTGAATAATCTGCACGAGGCGGCATAACTCTATTGTCTGCTACCACTGTTGAAGCCATTATCATAAGCGAAACAAGCACCGAGCTCCCAGAAAACTTTTTGTAGATTATGCGATACTGCATTAGAAACATCCCAAATAAACCAATCACATTCTCGAACAACTTTTATTACCAAAGCGTGCATTACACAGGGCTATATAAGCAATGATTAACGAGCACTGTATAGAGTATCACGGTTGACCCACTGAGGGGTATGGCGCTGTATTCCGCGTTTTACCGTAATCCGGTCTGATGGCCGGAGTATAACTATAGGGCCCTCTTGAATCTCCCCCCATTGATGGCTTCCAGCGCGAATCTGGCCAGTTCATATTAGTACTTCTTCTATACCCCTGCCTGTAATTTGATGGTGAATTCTGTGTTCCCGGATATGGTTTATTTATAACTGGTGGTGGCGCATAACGATATCTATTCTCAGGCATCCTGTGATTCACCGGTCTGAGATTTTCCGGCCAGGGAACATCTGGGCTAAACACCTCCATCGGTACATCAGCCGGAGCTGATTTACTTACAGCTTGCATAGAATCGATCGAAAAAGAAGATTGATTAACTGAGAAATCATTTAATGCTAATGACTTATAAGGCCCCGGCGGGGGTGGCGGAACCATCACCGTATTTATCTGCCTGCTTGCAGGCCAATGCGGGTACTGGGAATTCCTCTGCTGTTTTTTAATATCAGGGCCGGCCGAATCATCGAGTTTGGCATTAGAAACATCCGCCGGTTGGGCCTGCAACAGCATTGGCTGTATTAACATAGCAATCAGTAAACTTAGTTTTTTTACGTTATCAATACAAGGACAAAACAACATCGTAGCCTCTTAAGTACCACTATCATCTTTTAACCGAATACCGCGTCGCCCGGCTGGTGTAGATTTCTTCGAAGGCGCCTTTTTAATGACACCTTTTTTAACTGCCAGTTTTTTTTCTGAAGCTGCAGGAGCAGCAGCTTTACTTACGGCTTTTTTCTTTGCTGCCACTTTCTTTTTAGGTGCGATTTTTTTAGTAACCGGCGATTTTTTAACAATCGGCAGTTTAGTCTTAAGCTCTGCTTCAGGCTCTGCTTCAGGCTTCGCTTCTGCTTCAGGCTTAACTTCTGCTTTGGGCTTAACTTCTGCTTTGGGCTTAACTTCTGCTTTGGGCTTAACTTCTGCTTTGGGCTTAACTTCTGCTTTGGGCTTAACTTCTGCTTTGGGCTTTGCTTCTGCTTTGGGCTTTGCTGCTTGTTTTACATTCGATTGATCATCACTCCCAGGTACAGTTGAGGCCGCCGTTGACGGTGGTGTTGTCGGCGCCGCTGGCGGTGCAGGTGGCGTTGATGGCGCAGCGGGAGGTGGTGGTGGAGTTGAGTCATCTGAACCAAACATACCTCGTACCATGCCAAAAAGCATTCGCGTAATATTAAATAGCATTTGCCCGATAACAAAAATCCAGCTGACAATTGCAACTACTACACTGTAGATACGCATCCACATGGGCGTTTTATACTCTGAGACTGCCGGCTTTGCTTGCACAGCATCTTCACCTTCAATTTCAGCATACTTGGAACTAACCACCATCTGACATGAATCAGTGGTTTCGTAATAAAAACGTTCACGAGCGCTAACGCAGCCCAACGGAATGATCAGTACAGCCATGATGGTGGCTACACCAGCACCCCACAAAAGACTGATAGCCATGCCATTGAAAATTGGATCATCAAGAATCGCAAATGCGCCTGCCATCAGTGTCAATGATGTAATGAAGATGGGACGCATACGAATCTCTGCGCCATTGACGGCCGCTTCCCTGACAGGAATACCTTTGGCGACTTCAATTTTCACGAATTCTACGATCAGGATCGATTGCCGTACGATAATACCGCCCAACGCAATCATGCCGATCATTGATGTCGCGGTAAATTCCGCACCATGAAACCAGTGTCCGGGCACGATACCTATCATGGTGACCGGGATCGGTGACATGATCAAACCTGCCAGCGCAAAATCTCGGAATTCCCAAACGATCAGGGCATAGATCAGCACCAGTGCTGCCATGAAGGCGAGGCCCATGTCACGGAAGGTTTCGAAGGTCACCGTCCATTCACCGGTCCACTCAAACCCCGAAACCAGGTCGCTGTCAGGCGGCCCAATTAAATTCATTGGCATGCCTTCCATGATGACACCATCGGGGGTAGTGTATTGATCAGTGAACGCCTCAACATTGAACATGCCGTAAATTGGCGCACCCAATCGACCTTCCATCTCACCAACCACAAACTCAACATGGCGCAGATCTTTATGCCAGATGACAGGCTGATTATCTTCAAGCACAAACTGACCAAGTTCACCTAGAGGAATCGTCGAGCCATCCGATGTTACCATCGGTAGATTACTTAACTGATGAACCTGGGAACGTATCGCCATCGGCACCTGAATAACGATGTACGTTGGTTCGATAACCGAAGCAAGTTTCACATCACCCAGCTTATATCCGCCCATGGCCATCGCCAATGTGCCGTTAATGCTATCAACCGTAACACCCCGGCGAATGGCTTTTTCCCGATTGACCTCGAAACGCCAGTGCTGAGAACGCTCAGCCATGTAGTTATCAACATCCACTACACCATCCGCTTTTTCAAAAAACTCTGTCATTTTTCTCGCGACTTCACGACGTGTTTCAGGATCGGGGCCATGTATTTCAGCAACCACCGTCTGCAGTACCGGCGGGCCAGGTGGCATTTCTACGATTGCGATACGCGCCCCTGCTCGTTCTGCAATCGGCGTCAGGATAGCGCGTGCTTCTTCAGCCAGCTGATGACTACTCTTTTCGCGTTCATCCTTATCCTTCAACATAACCAGCAGGTCTCCCGCCCATGGCTGCTGTCTCAGGTAGTAATGCCTGACCATACCGTTGAAATTGAATGGCTGTGCAGTGCCAGCGTAAGTTTGCACTGCCACGACTTCTGGCATATGCTCGAGTTCGTGCGCCAGCTCATGCGCCACATTGGCCGTAACCGGCATAGCCGTACCTTCTGGCATGTTAATAATGACGCTAAATTCAGGTTTATTATCAAATGGCAGCATCTTCACAGCGACCCATTGCGTCGGGTAAAACAGCAATACAGTCATCGCGGTGACACCGATAACACAGAACAGAAAGATGAGGCCAAGCTTACGGTTATTGATCAGCGGACAGATGACAGGGCGGTAAAGTTTCGCGATGAGCTCGCGGGTTTTCTGTTCCCTTCTTTCGGCTTTTTTCAATGCTTCCAGCTGCGGACGCATGCGCACCGCAAACCATGGCGTGAAAATAAAGGCTGCGATCAGCGAGAAAAACATCGCTGAGGCCCCCATCACCGGGATAGGTCGCATATAAGGCCCCATCATGCCGCTAACCCAGCCCATAGGAAGTAGCGCGGCAATAATTGTGAAAGTAGCCAGAATAGTCGGGTTACCCACTTCACGGACAGCATCAACCGCATCAGCAAGAGTGGTTCGCCCTTTGATCAACCAGTGGCGAAATATGTTTTCCACCACCACGGTGGCATCATCAACCAGAATACCGATGGAGAAAATCAACGCGAACAT
>JBFFVI010000045.1:0-10871 GCA_041570895.1 Gammaproteobacteria bacterium | reverse complement strand
TTTCTAAACCAGGGCCATCAGCAACTGTTGACGGCAACATGGCCACTTTAAAACGTTTGTGGCTCTGAAAAGGCCCACTGCAGAGAACCTGTTCAGGGTCTGCAGTATCCAGAAAGTGACCATCCAGGTATGAGGTGGACATGATACAGCTGGTGGGATTTCCATCCTTGACAGCCAAATCATCATTGACAATCTTGATGCCCGCGGGCTCGCCTATCGGCCAGTCTTTGGCCAGCACATAAGCCATCAAAGTGGTGCCGACGTCGTCATCATAAACATGACTCTGATACTTAAAACTGGAATCGGCAGAAAAACGGTATGCTCCCGTGGTCTCATCAAACGTGCTAAGAGCACCGTCCAGAATTACTTCTACATTAGCCAGATTCCAGCCGCCGAAACCGTCTGCTCCAGACGCTGATGAAATAGATCTTATCTTACCTGCCTGTCCAGTTTGTGAAAAACCGGCTAATACGATAATCAAGACCAGGATGATAAACGAGGATTTTTTTGGGCTGTTACAGATATTATTTTCTTTGATCAAAGTATTCATAAGAAACCCGTATTAACTAATACTAATCGCTAATTACGTTGACCAATTTCATCGCCATAAGCGATTATAAATAAACACCCACTCTTAATATTCAAATTACTACCTTTATCGTTAAAAGCAGTTGATATTCATCAATTTAAGAATGAAAATTTTAAATATTTTTAGCAGCATATCCTGGGCATCAGGGGCATGAGACTTGTTATTTGTAGCGCTCTTACCTGAGATGAGTTTGCATAGTGATAACCCAGGGTTAAGAATTTCGGATCATTTTGATTTGATACAGAGCCATATCCATGACGCTATATACCAATTTAGTAAGGGTGCCATTACCACTACTAAACCAGTCACTGTTTATGTCATCGAGTACTGCTAACAATCAGTCAACTGGTTTCGTTATCAGTCTTTTATAATAGCGTCATACACATCTTGCGATAAATGCAGTGGCGAATAATCAACGCCCTGTTTGGCAAGATTATCAACAAAAGCACGAAGATGGTTTTTAGAACCTTCTATAAGATTTTTATAGACAGTGGCTATATCCTCGTTGCCCTCTAATGCATCTACCTGGTTCTGAATATCAATAATATCAATCTCTTCAATCTCAGCACCGACATATAGAGACCCGACTAATGACAACGAACCTTTGATGATTAAATTATCATATAAAGTTTGTAAGTATGCGTCCTCAAATACGCCCTCATCATTGTCACCCACTGGGTCAGCGATACTATATCTTTCCAACAAAGCCAAAATAGCATCGGTATGTGTCTGCTCACTTTGAGAAATATTATCGAAAACCTTTAAGTTCCATTGCGTAAACATGTAGATATAAACATCTCGTGCAAGTTTCTCTTCTTCTCTCATATATAGCAGACCATCTGACTCTTCACTGCTGAGCGAGTCTAATGGCAGAGTGGCAAGCTCATCTTTTAGTTCATCAACGTTGAACGTGTCTAATGGTGAAGTGTCAACCGCATCATTCGAAACAGCGTCATCAACCGACACTGAATTATCTACAGCTGTGGACGTGGTACCTGGCACTGTATCTCCATTGTTAGAGTTACAACCAACAGTAGTAATTGACGCGGCCAGGAGTAATATAAATAACGGATTCGTTAGTTGTTTTAAAGTTTTCATTACACTCTCATTTCTATATAAATAAACCATATATTTATGATATAAATGGATAATAATTGTGAAATGAGATTTATCAATAATAGATATTTTACATCCCATTTTTACAGTTATATGTTAATTACCAGTTATATCATTCAGTTATAAATGAAACATTCCGATATCAGAGAAATATCATTTCCCAATGCCGGGATCATTTCACACTTGCCGTCCTCTTCATATTGACGGTCTTAATTTAGCTGTATCGATCAATATAAATGGTGACAACTGCCAACAGCATGAAGCAATCAATATCTACCGCTGCCTATTGAACGGTTAGCTGTGTTCTTACGATTCATAGAACCGGCAGCAGTATTGCCCTGCCATATGTTGTATTCCGCGTTCTCACTCTTCCTGGAATCGCCAGCAGAACCAGCATTGCCATTCTGATACTTATTCATGTATTTATACTGATACTGATTCTTGTTTTCACTCATCGCAGTATGCTCTTCACGGTTACGAGACTGAACAACTTCACTGGCAGGTAGTTGCAGATTGAGTTCTGTTCGAACACGCTCCTGTGTGCGTGTTTCGCTCATATTGCCATCTTCTGCGTAAACTGAAGATATCGATGCTGTCATTATTAACGTTGCACCAACACTTAATATATTTTTTAACGTTTTCATATTATGTACCTCTGTTTATTTATGCTATCGCGTTGCACTAAAACGTCCTTACTTACATATTTACGCCTTCACCATTCCAGATGAAGCTTCCCATTAATAAATTACCGCCAATGTAGGTTTTACTGACTTCCCAGGTATCCAGATCAATTCTGAAGAACGCACCATCATGACTTGCCGCACTGTAAAAATATTTCATGTCGAGACTCACGCCCGAAGTATGTGCCTGTGATTTGTAATCAGCTGAAGCGGAACCAGCCACTTCTACATTTCTAACGAACTGATGGTTGATCGTATCGATCACTGTCATATAGGTGGCGTTGTGATTGGTTATGATGGCCTGGTCACGCATCGGCAGGAATGTGGTATGCCCGGCCCCTGCTCCTGCATCCACCATGGTTTCGACCTGCATGGTGTTTTTGTTGATGACAAACACATGGCCTTCCGCTGAGCCCATGTAGATATACACACCGTCTGGATGAAAATCAGCATGGTGTGATCCCATGGTGCTGATATCCAGATTCTCCGGGTCATAATCATGCAGATTGACCTGTGCTGTCTGCTGCAAAGAATTTTTCACGATACTAAAACGAATGATTCCGGGTGAAATCTGCTCGTCTCGATTACCTTCTATAACTGCATAAAATACATTCTTCTCATCAAACGCCATGGCTGATGCCGGCGGCTGAAAAATATGATGAATGGAAGTGGCTGTATCCAGGCTCGACAGCTTCTCACCTGCACGATTCCACAGTTGTATCTGGCGTGCGGCACGGTCCAGCATGAAGAAATGCTGATCACTCACCCACAATGGATGTCCGGTCGATAAAGAACCACCGTAATCATGCGGTGTGGTCAGCGTGTTTTCACCCACTACTTTGGTTACCTTATCCATATCGGTACGGATAATACTGGTCATGGCTTTATCACCGCCGGAGACCAGTGAGAGTAACGTATTGGCATTAAAGTTGGTTGACCTCGGTTTATGCTCTAACTCGATCAACCCCTTATTTTCCATAGTATAGTTATCGACAACGGTTAAAGATTCGGTCTTGCGTGTCAGTGCATAAGCCTTATTTGCACCTTGCTGATCGATACCGTAAGGGCCATCTCCGGTATCTTCCACACTGGTCAGCAATGCCATGTTATCGACATCGATAATATAAATCCGGTTGGAATCCCAGTCACCGTAATAGGCCAGGTTATCTACGCCATATACATTATCTGTAATATATGCATCCTGATTGACATAACCCGGCTGACGAAAACCGTACGGACCATGGTCATGCTCCACTGTCTGTTGCTGTGCCAGATCTGCTGGATTGATCCTGGCCAGAGTCTCCGCACTATCGAATGCGACATCATTAATCGTTGCATCTGTAACCATTTCATCGGTTAACGCACTCACCTGATCCTCGTTACAGGCACTGAGTCCCATAGTCAGCACGCCAGTGAAGCAGATGGCTACAATTTGTTTTTTTTTGTTACTTGTCAGTGACTTAATCGTCCTGCTCAAAATATAATTATTCATAAGCTACCTTGTGGGCTATTAATCTTTATCTATCATACGGTATTTTGTGGGATTTAATCCCACGTGCAAATAATATGTGGTATTATTTCCCACGTCAAGCTATAATCCAGAAAAGACTTGATCTGTGTCATCAATTAATAAAATAGAAATCACCACATAAAAAAGAAAGAGCAGACATATAAATGAACCAGAACGGATACAATAAAACACAGGCCGCCCTTATCAAAGCAGTAACCCTGCTATGTACACCGCTAATACGTCTGTTGATAGAGAAAGGCATTACTTTCCCCCAATTTCGTGAATTGATGAAAGAACTTTATGTTGAAGTGGCTGACCAACAATTTTCACTGGACGATAAAAAGCCCAGTGACAGCCGTATCTTCGTGCTCACGGGTATCCACCGCAAAGATATCAAACGTATACGGATGCAAAGTCAGCAGGAAGATCAGCAGATAATCAGTTCCGCCTCGCTCAGTGGCGAGCTCGTCGCAAGATGGAGCAGCATGCCCGAATACCTGGATGACAAAGGCAAGCCCAGACCATTACAGAAAAGCGGAAATGCTACAGAAGCCGGATTTGAACAACTTGTTTCAAGTGTTAACAAAGATGTTCGGCCTCGCGTGGTTCTCGAAGAATGGCTGCGGCTTAATATCGTACGCTTAAAAGATGATTATGTGGTTCTTAACAAATCGGCTTTTGTCACCAATAAAGAATTTAAAGAGATGGCTTATTATCTTGGACATAATGTCCATGACCACGTAGCAAGCTGTGTCAGCAATATACTCAGCGAAGAAGAACCGATGCTGGAACGCAGTGTTTATTATGCGTCCCTGACCGAAAACTCGGTAAATAAATTAAATGATATCGCCAGTAAAAAAGGCGATGACTTACTACAGCATCTTAACAAACAAGCTATCAAGCTATACGATGCAGATAAACATAAAGATGACGCGAAATATCGCATACGTCTGGGTGTTTACTGGTACCAGACACAGCTTGAAACCAACGCTGAATCAAGTAAAGAGTCTACACAATGAACAAAATCATGCGAACAATCACTATTCTCCTGATACTTGGCCTAACCGCCTGCGTCTCCAGCCAGTCGAACGTGGTAGCTTCAAACGATGAAGACAAAGATATCGGACTGGGCGGCACTGGCATGTTAGCCAGTACTGGCAGCGACTCCGGAAGCGGCCTCGGCGGCACCGGCATCATCGGTGAAATCACCGGTTTTGGCAGCATATTCGTCAACGGTATCGAAATTGAATATGACGATAAAACTGCTTTCACCATTAACGGTGAAACTTCAGCGCATCAACAATTAGAGATCGGCGATGTTGTTGAAGTGCTTACCGTCGACGATAAACAACATACACAGGCTCAGATCATTAATCTGCGTCATGAGGTTATTGGTGTCGTTGAATCAGTCGACCCACAAACTTATAGTTTTACCGTTAACGGTCAGAGCATTGTTCAGTCGATAGTCAAATCAACATTTCCTGAAGTTGGAACAACGGTTGCAGTAGCCGGTTTCCGCATCGATGGACAGACCATCGTATCTACCAGGGTAACACCGGCTAAAACCGGACAGGATTTATTGCGCAGTGATATCAGCTTACCCTTTATCAAAGACGCACAACGTTGGCTGATACAGACTCACACAAAAAGCGGTAAGGTTATTTTCCAGAACGACGATGTTACTCGGTCTTTTTCACTGGATAACAAGGCAGATAAATCAGTTAAGAACAGCCTGGGAATTAAGATTCTCCAGCTACAGAAATCAGCGACTGGAAAGATAAATCTTACACAGATAGTTGAAGCGGTGAACATACCCCGTGGTAAGCGTTTACTAAATCCTGTTCGACAGCAAGGTAGTGATATCTCCCCAAATATAACAACAGAACCTGTTCTGACGCCTCATTCAGGTGCAGCAGGTGCAACAGCGCCAGGATCAGGAACGTCGGCGGTGCCGAATCAACCAATAACGATACAGAACAAGCAAACACAAACGAAACAGAACGGACGCTAATGTATTTAAGAGTCTAGTTAGCGTTTAAACTTTCATATGCTATTGCATATGTCAGTAAAGCTGATTGTTATATTGAGAGAAGACTCGAGCGGCTACAATCACAGGCTACTGTAGAAAAACAGTATGTAATTGATAGCTTATTGCAACATCGTTTGCTGGCGTTTATTGGCTACGCCGGTGCGTATGACTTTACTCTTCTTGTTCAGCAATAGTTCAAACGATGTTTTTTCCGAGCTGCGGCTAAAATCTGCCCGCATGGCTTCAAACAGAGCTGACTCGCCAATATCACTACGTGCTTTCAAACTTTCAAAGATCAGGACAAATAAACGTTTTAATGATATTTTCCAGGTACTGCCAGCAGCCTGGTACAGATCATCACTCAACTGCATGAAGCTAGCAAAAGGTGAATCGCTCAATATCACCGGCAAGGTGTTTTTGAAGCGGCCTGAATTGGCAATCATATCCCAGTAACGAGCAAAACGATTAACACGTTGCATGGTTTCGAAATCGATGTCTCGTGTACACAAGATATTATATGGTGCTTCCGGATTATAACGTAATCGATACTCTTCGTTGTAACGATTCAGCGGTACGCCACGCAAACGTTTTAAGATACCCAGTTGCACTTCATGCGGCTTTAAACTCACCAGCTGATCAAAACTTTTTGCAAAATTACTCAAGGTGTCTGAAGGCAAACCAAAAATCAGGTCCGCATGAATATAAGCATGGGTCTGCTGCCGTAACCAGCGTAAGTTTTCACAGGTTTTTTTATTGTTCTGTTTTCTGCTGATCAGCGCCTGAATGTTTTCATCAAATGTCTGCACGCCAACTTCAAACTGCAATGTGTGATAGGGAAATTTCTCTATTACCGCTTTTAATTTATCCGGCAGATTATCGGGCACCACTTCGAAATGAAGATACAGGTCATCACTCATTCTTTCGAGAAAAAACTCGAGAATCGCGATACTGCTGCTGACTTTTAGATTGAAGGTTCTATCGATGAATTTAAAGTTGCGCGCACCGCGTTGATGTAACCTGTCAATTTCATCGAGAAACTTGTCCAGCTCGAATGGTTTAGATGTTTTGTCCAGTGAGGACAGGCAGAACTCACATTTGAACGGACAGCCACGTGAGGCTTCAACATAGATCAAACGATTTTTTATATCATCATCACTGTAATACTCATAAGGCAGCTGTAATTGATCCAGTGGCAGCTCATCGCTCTGTATCACCTGTTCGAGTGGTCTATTACCGGACAGCAGCAACTGGCATAACTCACGAAAACTTTTTTCGGCTGCGCCCATTATTACATAATCTACGATATCGACGACCGCAGGTTTATCGGGAAGGTGACTGACTTCGGGCCCACCCAGTACGATGATGGTCTGCGGCGATATCTGTTTTATCAATTCGACGGTTTTTGTGACTTCTGAAATATTCCAGATATAAACACCGATGCCTATTATTTTCGGCTGATGTGTTAATAACTTTTCTACGATATCGATGGGGCGCTGCTGGATGGTAAATTCTTCGATACAGGCAGACGACTTTAATTCTGCCATATTTGCATACAGATAACGCAGGCCAAATGCGCTGTGCATGTAGCGCGAATTCAGCGTGGTTAAGATAATATCGGTTTTATCGGCCTTGTTCATAGCGACCTATTATAACAGCGACTTACCCCGTCATTGCCAAAGAAACACTGCGTCATTGCTCTAGCAATGACGCTATAACAGGATGCCGCGATGACTAGACGATGAACTTGCCCTTCTCACGCAGATGATTTTCCATCAGCTCAATTTCGTGTGCGCCTGAATAATAGATATCGGAATCGACCGTGTAGTCCAGGCTCATATTACGGTTTTCGTAATCAACCTTGTTTAATATACTTTTAATTGCGTTCAGGTGCGCCCGATGCTTCTCATTACTGCGGATGATCGCCCATGGACTGATATGCGTATGCGTCTGTTTCAGCATCTGATACTTCATCTCGGTAAATTCATCCCATTTTTCCTGCATCTGCACATCGATTTCAGATAACTTCCATTTTTTAAGCTGATTGTTTTCACGCTCATTAAATCGTTTTGCCTGCACTTCTTTGGATACGGAAAAATAGATCTTGTGAAAAATGATGTCGTGTTCGACCAGGTCAGCTTCAAACTGAGACACGGTCTTCATAAAAGTGCTGTATTGTTTCTGCGTGCAAAATTCGAAAATAGGCTCGACCATGGCACGGTTATACCAGCTTCTATCAAACATCACGATTTCACCACCGCGAGGAAACTGCTCGACATAACGTTGAAAATACCACTGACTCAACTGCACATTTGACGGTTTACCCAAAGCCACCACACGGTAATGTTTTTCATTCATATATCGTGTAATACGGCGGATGCTGCCGCCCTTGCCTGCCGCATCCCGTCCCTCGATCAGAATGATCATCTTTTGCTGTTGCTTTTCCAGGAAATCCTGTAACTTGATCAGTTCGGCCTGATAAGGCCTTAGTGAAACATCATCGAGATATTTGATATATCGACTGTATATCCTCTGTTTGAAATCATCATTACCACGTTCAAATTCTTCTAAAAATTCCTGGTATTCCATCTTGACCCTTTAATATTTTTGATTGAGATCTCGCAATAATACAACTAAAAGTGAAAAATTTACTGATGCAGGACAAATTCGGCACTATTCGTGGATATAGCGGAGTATTTAATTGCTTTCAGACGCTGAAAAAAGGAAAATACGCGCCTGAATTTTTAGCGCATGCAGCTTTCATCGCATGCGACCCCATTATTAATCATTCTTAACAATTCGAGGATACCCATGAAATTAATTCTTTTAGGCGCACCTGGTGCTGGTAAAGGTACTGTTGCAAAATTACTGACTAAACTAGACGGTTCTGTTCAAATCTCTACTGGTGACATCTTACGTGGCGCTGTTGCTGCAGGCACAGAACTGGGCAAACAGGCTGAAGCTGCAATGAAAGCCGGCGACCTGGTTTCTGATGATCTGATCATGGGCATTATGGAAGAACGTCTGAAAGAAGACGACTGTAAAGCTGGTTACCTGTTAGACGGTTTCCCTCGCACTATTCCACAGGCAGAAGCGCTGAAAGTTTTACTGGATAAGATGGGTGAAAAACTTGATTGTGCGGTTGAGATCGATGTACCGCGTGACGTTATTCTTGATCGTCTGACAACTCGCCGTACCTGTACCGGCTGCGGAGAGATCTACAACGTTAAATCTAACCCGCCTAAAGTAGAAGGCGTATGTGACAAGTGTGGCGAGCCTGTTGTACAGCGTGATGACGAAACTGAAGAAGCGATCAGCAACCGTCTGAACGTATACAATGACCAGACTGCTCCTCTAGTCGGTTTTTACAAAAACGAAGGTCTGTTACTTTCAGTAGAAGCGACTTCTTCTGATGCTGTGATCGAAGCGATCAAAGCGAAAATCGCTTAATCTGCAGAGTCTTTGATTTAAAAAAGCCCGGATGTTTTCACATCCGGGCTTTTTTATTGCTTACTAAATAATGAAAAGCAGCCTAAAGATTCACGGCTGATTGCTTACTATACTTTCGATCATGCCTGTCCTACTGCACGAAAGAGATCAGTACGCCCACTCCCCAGTCAGGACTGGCGTCTCCAAAACCCTGAATCAGATAAGCTCGTAGATATTGCCTGTTACTCATCTTGTAACGAAGAAACGCAGACAGCTCCATCTGATCATCCAAACCGGAAAATAATGCCTGCTGATAGTAGAAGTCCAATCCAGCTTTTAACGAACGCGTTAACGGGTAACTTCCACCCACGAAACTCAGCCAGCTGTCATTCAGATCAACACCATCTGGATCACCACGGAATTTGTAACCCACGATACCAAACAGCATCAAACGATCCAGATACTTATATAACTCTGCCTGCAGGGTATAATCGTTCTCACCTGAACCCAGCCCCTTATCTGCATCCGCAGTACCAAGTTTTACCTTGGCGGTGAAATCGATCGCCACATCGGAAGAAACTTCGCTGTTAAATGCATCGCGATAAGTGACGCCAGCGATGACATCGCCTATCCCTGACTGTGTAATGATCTCTCCCGTGCCTGGAAGAATCGTACCGTCGGATTGAACCGTACCCGCCGGGCCGGTAACGCGAAGATAGGGGATGGTTAACCGAAAGGCATATTTATTAGTGATATATCTACTGGTCAACGGAACATATAACTGCTCGACCGGCTCAGTGCCGCCATAATTTCCGCTAATATATTCTGCACCTGCGGTTAGATTAAGCATGCCGTTGTCAGCGGTTGCTAAATTAGTAAATACTACCAGCAGGCAGGCGATGATAACGATCGTATAATGTCGTACCAAAACACTGATACATACGAACGATCCTGACAGCCCCGTGAGAAACGAGGTTCGAGCATATGCCTTCAAATAGTGGTAGCTATCTGCCTTAATACTCATTTACAACTGACCTGTTTCGATATTTATATACAACAAAACCTCACCCCCCGGCGAGGCCGAACAGGCCTTGCTGGTCATACAAACAGTCAGTTTATTTACTGGTGAATCCTATCCTGATCGCGGTCCTGATCCTTCAGCTGATCAGCATCCTGATCTTTTAGTTGATCACGATCTTGATCTTGAGTGGCATCCCTGTCCTGCATGCGATCACGATCACGATCACGATCCATATCTGCATCCACTCTGACCTGGTCTCTAACCTGATCCTTGTCTCTCGCCTGATCTGCCGCAATAATGATTACTTCACCATTCTCGACAGCGATGACCGGCACCGCCAGTAAACAACTAGTTGCAGTTAAGGCTACTAGTAAAACTTTTGTTAACATTTTTGATTGCATGATTAACTCCGTAAATTAAAGGTTTTGTAAACCCGGTTGAAAAATTACCGTTCCTGCATCACAGGATTCCACTCTCATTTATATTTCAATTTATCTCAG
>JBFFVI010000044.1:0-10907 GCA_041570895.1 Gammaproteobacteria bacterium | reverse complement strand
CTGGATTCGGTATCGGCGATCTGGATGACGGCCAGTGCGTCATAACCTGATTCGGGATTTTTTTCTGCCTGAATG
Source organism: Gammaproteobacteria bacterium (assembly GCA_041570895.1). Classification (GTDB taxonomy): domain Bacteria; phylum Pseudomonadota; class Gammaproteobacteria; order SZUA-229; family SZUA-229. Next base: position 10,832 of record JBFFVI010000044.1, on the reverse strand, counting down.
ATGGAACCGGTATTCTGTCCGGCCCTGGCATTTTCGGCAAATAGTTTATCACCCGCTGCTGGTTTGTCCTCAGTATCGATATGAACCTTGTAACAGCGTTTTTTTAGTTTGCCAAGATAGTGCATACGGGCAACGATCTCCTGACCGGTAAAGCAGCCTTTGGTAAAACTCACACCATTGATCAATTCCATGTTGGCCATCTGTGGCACAAATTCTTCGCTGGTGCTGGCGTCGATGGTGGGGATACCAGCCTGTATGTTCAGATAGTCCCAACTGGAAGAATTGATCGCTTCGGCCTGCTGAGTGATTTTTTGCCAGAGATCTTTTGCCTTTTCACAGGAGCAGAAAACTTCATAACGTGGAACTGAACCGGCGATTCGAATGGCCACGTAATCATCGTTATGTGAAACACTATCGACTGTCTCATTAATATCTTCGATAAAGTCTGACAGTAATTCAGTTGCATTACTGCCACTGACGCCTAAATGGATCAGTTGTTCGCTGACATCCTGAATAACGACCTGCGCGCGTAGTATGTACTTCTGTAGATGTTCGATGCTGAGCCCTACCAGGTCACTCTTCAGCGTCAGAAAGTAATTATTGTTGTATTCGAATAATCTGAAATTCGCAATCATACGTCCTTTGTTATTACAAAAAGCACTGAGCTGACTGGTGTTTGCGTCTACCTGCTTTACATCATTGGTGAACTGACCCTGCATAAAGGATTGAGCATCGTCACCAGCGATGACGAGCGTGCTGAAATCTGAAAGGTCGCAAATGCTATTGCCAGTTGCTGCTTTTTTGTTGCTTACGCCGGCATCGTCAAATTGGGTTATGCCGCTGTCATCGAGCTCCGCACCATTTGTGAGTAAAAATTCTTTCCAGTCTTTGTTCATCGTTTAACCGTATTTGATTAATTGTAGGGGACGCTATCAGCAAGCTGATGATAGACAATATTGGCATATTTATCATTATCTATTTTCGTGTGGTTATTTGTTGTCCTACAAATATTAATAATTTTAAGTCAATAAAATCAGTTGCATAAGCGGATGCAGTTATGTCGTTCAGGGACAACAGTGTGGCGTTGTTTGTCAAGCAGCTCCCAGTCTGGACCCTAGACTTGAATTAACACAACTTTAAATCACAGAGGTAACTAATGATGAGTCGTTTTATTCAAGTGATGATCTTCAGTTCAGCTTTATTATTATCTTCAGTGCGCGCCATAGCATCGCCCAAGGTTGATAATATGTCAGATGCGGAAGTTTCTGAGTATGCAATTCGCATGTCGGCTGTTGTAGAAAGGATATACAGTGAGCAGTTATGTCAGACCTCGGATGATCATTGTGTACGTTTCGAGTTTGCACGTAGCGGAGTCGCGTACGATGATAAAGAGGCGGTAAAAAAACGTCTGCTGATCATGCTCGGCAGTATCTATTAGGTTCTTTTTCCAGGCGCTCAGCATTTATCGTTGTTGTGCTTTATGTATTCTTGACATCATTGCAATTTTGCTTCATCTTAGGCATTAGATCAGGTTCTTTTTCGTAGCGCCTTTTCTTATAATCAGCACCAATATTACAATAATAAACACAGGCTGAGGCACATGTTCATGTTTTGCAGAAGATCAAACAAGAACCACTTCGAGAGACGGATTTATGATTGATAATCGACCTGTTTATCTCAATCTTATAAAAATTCGCTTGCCTGTCGCCGGCATGGTTTCTCTCGCTCATCGTGGTACTGGCATACTGCTTTTTCTGGCATTACCATTTGCTGTTTATTTGCTTGATCTATCACTCGAATCTCAGCAAGCATTTGAAACAGTACAGCAGATCCTTCGACAACCGATATTGATCGTCGTGCAGTTTTTATTGTTATGGTCGCTAGCCCATCACTTTTTTGCAGGTATTCGATTTTTACTCATCGATGCTGAAATCGGCGTCGATAAATCACCGGCTCGAACTGGCGCCTGGCTGGTATTTTTAGCCGGTGCCATGACATCGTTTGTTGTCGTCCTGGGAATTGCGCTATGAGCCTGTACGTTCTCGAAGGTCTTCGACCCTGGGTGATTCAGCGAGTCAGTGCGGTATACATGGTGCTGTTTACCGCGTACGCCGTATTCAGCTTTTTCAGTGCAGAGAGTATCGCTCATGAATCCTGGAAAAGCTGGTTATTCAGTCCATTTAATACCACTGTCGTTGGTATATTTGTTATCGCGCTGTTATTTCATACCTGGATTGGTATGCGTGATGTGGTGCTGGATTATATTCACAACATCATGTTACGAATTTTTATCCTTGCGATGTTGCTCGGTGTCTTGATCGGTAGTGGCCTGTGGGTATTTAGAATACTATTATTGTCGGTGGTTGGTTAATGAGTTCTATAGAAAGACGACAGTTCGATACGCTGATTATCGGAGCTGGCGGTGGTGGTCTGCGTGCGTCATTACAACTGGCGGAAGCCGATCTCAGTGTTGCCGTGGTCTCAAAAGTATTCCCCACACGTTCGCATACGGTGGCTGCCCAGGGTGGTATGAATGCTGCGTTGGCGAACGTGTCACCTGATAACTGGCACTGGCATATGTTTGACACTGTTAAAGGAAGTGATTATCTGGGTGATCAGGATGCGATCGAGTATATGTGCCGTGCTGCACCCAAAGCAGTTTATGAGCTTGAGCATTTTGGCGTACCATTTTCTCGTTTAGATAACGGCAAGATTTACCAACGTGCCTTTGGTGGACAGAGTCAGAATTTTGGTGGTGCACAGGCATCCCGCACCTGTGCGGCGGCTGACCGTACCGGTCATGCCATCCTGCATAGTCTGTATCAACAGAACATACGGGCTAAAACCCATTTTTTTGATGAGTACTTCGCGGTTGATCTATTAAAAGACGATGACGGTCATGTTCTGGGTGCGGTGGTTTTTAATATACAGGACGGCCAGATCGTTGTCATCGAAGCCAAGACTACCTTGCTGGCAACCGGTGGTGCTGGACAGTTATTCAAAACAACTACCAATGCGCTGATCAATACCGGTGACGGTATGGGCATGGCGATGCGTGCGGGTATCCCATTGCAGGATATGGAATTCTTTCAGTTTCATCCTACCGGCATCGCCGGCAGAGGCATGTTGATCACTGAAGGTGCGCGCGGAGAAGGTGGTTACCTGGTGAATGCTGATGGCGAACGGATGATGGAGCGTTATGCACCTAAAGCAAAAGATCTAGCCAGCCGCGACGTGGTTAGCCGCGCGATATCCATCGAAGTGAAAGAAGGCCGTGGTTGTGGACCGAAAAAAGATCATGTACTGCTAAAACTCGATCATCTGGGTGAAGAAGTGATACAGCAGCGTTTGCCCGGGATACGTCAGACCTGTATTACTTTTCTGGGTATCGACCCTGCGGAAGCACCCATACCCGTATTCCCCACCGCGCATTACACCATGGGCGGAATTCCGACCAACCGTTATGGACAGGTTGTTATACCGGTTAAAGATACTCCGGAAGAACCTGTGCAGGGTTTGTATGCTGCCGGTGAATGTGCCTGCGTATCGGTACATGGTGGTAACCGCTTAGGTGGTAACTCGCTGCTCGACATCCTGGTGTTTGGACGTGCGGCGGCAAACCATATCATCGGATATCTGAAGGAAAACAAATATCACAAGGTAGTCGATGAGGAAATAATCAACCGCGTTATCGAAAAAGCAAAACGTTTTGATCGACCGGCAGAAGGCACTGCAGCGAAAGAAACAGTCGCTGTTTTACGTGATGAGTTAAAACAGGTGATGGAAGATCATTGTGGCGTGTTCAGAAATCAGGATGTTTTAAAGCAAGGTGTCGAGAAAGTCGAACAACTCATCGAACGCATGAAGAATATAAAAATTGACGACCAGAGTTTTACTTTCAATACCGCAAAAGTAGAAGCGTTTGAGCTGGATAATTTAATGGCATGCGCACTGGCGACTATACATTCAGCTTACGCTAGAGAGGAGAGTCGGGGCGCGCATTCACGTGTCGATTTTCCGGAGCGTGATGATATGTCATGGATGCGTCATAGCTTGTATTCGTACGAAAATGGCCTGGATTACAAACAGGTAAGAACAAAACCCATGTCTGTCGAAAGTTTTCCGCCCAAGCCGCGTGTTTATTAGCGTGATGAAAAATGATTAGAAGGATAGATATCGTGACTGCGTATTCAATGATTCTGTGGTCAGACCTGTCTTTTTTATGTGAGTAAAAAATGAAATTTAAAATCTATCGATACAATCCGGAAAAAGACACAAAACCTTATATCCAGAGTTACCAGCTAGATGATGTTGAACCGGGGATGATGTTACTTACTGCTTTACTGCGAATAAAAGACGAGCAGGATGAGACGCTAAGTTTTAGACGTTCATGTGGAGAAGGTGTGTGCGGTTCAGATGGTATGAATATCAACGGTGTTAACGGCCTCGCCTGTATCACTTCAATAGACAGCCTGAAGCAACCGATACAGATAAAACCGTTACCGGGCCTGCCGGTGATACGCGACCTGATCATCGACATGGATCAGTTTTATAAACAATACCGTGCGGTAAAACCCTATCTGATCGTTAACGATCCGATGCCAGAGGTCGAACTTTCTCAAACCCCAGAACAACGTGAAAATCTTGATGGTTTATACGAATGTGTATTGTGTGCCTGCTGTTCGACAGCGTGTCCGTCTTTCTGGTGGAACCCGGATAAGTTTTTAGGGCCGGCCGCATTATTACAGGCGTCACGTTTTATCGAAGACAGTCGTGACCAGGCTTTTGAAAAACGCCTCGAAGATCTGGAAGGACCGTTCAAGCTGTTTCGTTGTCATACTATCATGAGTTGCGTCAATGTCTGCCCAAAAGGATTGAATCCAACTAAAGCCATCGGTCGAATAAAAAATAAGATGGTATCTCGTTCGCTATAGTCTACTGGTAGGCACTCCATCCATGGAGATAAATGTATGAAAACTGAGGCGAATAGTAATTATCACTGGCAGTGCCGTCGAGGTATGCTCGAGCTGGATCTACTGTTGAATAATTTTGTCACTAAAGCGGTTGATACCTTAACACCGCCCCAAAAAGAATCGTTTGAGTTATTGCTTTCCTATCCTGATCAAACGCTTCTCGATTTATTGCTTGGTAATTCTGTGGCGAGTGATCCGTCTGTTTCGACTATCGTTGAAAAGATTAGATCGACACCATTTGATTAGTTGTAATGGCAGTGAAAATAGCAGACTTCAAACCTTCATGGTGGTTGCGCTCTGCGCATCTGCAAACACTGTGGCCAGTATTTTTTAAAAAGAAACACAGACTTGATCTGCTCGTCGAGCAGGTTGAACTAGATGATGGTGATTTTATTGATCTATACTGGAGTCAAAAAGATTCTGACAAAACAGTTCTGGTGTTACATGGACTGGAAGGCTCATTGGATTCGCATTATGCTAATGGCATTATCTATCAGTTAGAACAGTCCGGTTATAAACCGGTGTTTATGTATTTTCGTGGATGCAGTGGTCGTGTTAATCGATTGGCCAGAGCTTATCACTCTGGAGAGACAGGCGACCTGTCAGTTATTGTTGAACATATCAAAAATAAAACTGATCATTATCCGTATGCGGTTGTTGGTTTTTCATTAGGAGCCAATGTTTTATTAAAATGGCTGGGTGAAACCGGTGAAACAAATCCTGTTAAAAAAGCCGTGGCTGTCTCGGTGCCGTTTAAATTGCATGATGCGGCTGAACGACTGCAGCATGGACTTTCAAAAGTTTATCGTGAATATCTATTACGTTCATTAAGAACAACATACATTGAAAAATTCAAACTGATTGAGTCACCACTGCATGTTGATGTAAAAGATTTGAAAAGTTTCTGGGACTATGACGACAAGGTGACTGCGCCACTCCATGGTTTTGATGGTGCGCAGGATTATTACGATCGTTGTAGTTGCCGGCAGTATTTAAAAGCTATCCGGACGCCGACCCGGATCATTCATTCATACGATGATCCATTTATGTTTCATACCACCATGCCAGGTGACGATGAGCTGAATGATTGCATCGATCTATTAGCAACACGTTATGGCGGACATGTTGGTTTTGTTTCAGGCAGTCATCCTTTTGCAACATACTCATGGTGTGAGTTGAAGATAACGGAATTTTTATCCGTTAATAATTAAAAAACTTACACTGACTGATTATTCAGCAATTTCAACTTCGTGTGGCTTCATACAGGATCAGATTAAGCTTACCTTGGTAGTATTATGGGTCTTTTGGCTGGTGGTAAAATCATCGGCCTGCCAGGATTACGGCCAGGAATATATGGATAGCCGTAATCTTGATCATCGGTCGATTCGTTTTTCTGAATACTCTGTTGTTGATTTTCACGTTTTAAACGATTTTCTTCAGCGGTGGCTTCATTTCGTTCTTTTCTGTTTTCCTCGAGCATTTCACCAGTTCTTATACGTTGTTCGCGCAGTTCCTGTGCGGCTTGAATCTGTTCATCAGATGGTGGCGGTGTAATGGTTACTTCTGATGTCGCATGTTCGTTCTCAGGCGGTGTTGATGAATAGCTTATCCTTCCGCTTTCATCGATTGATTTGTAGATGGTGTCTGCATGAAGAGTTGATATCAGGGTTAAAAATACTGCCATTATTTTGATTGACTGGGTTATCATGATTAATCAGAAAATTCTATGCGTTCACTTAGGTTATCTAAGGCCTGCTGGGCGCATCTTTCATCGAGGTGCCCACCGGGTGCACCACTGACACCGACCGCACCTATCATGGAACCGGCGATTTCTATAGGTAATGCGCCCTGCATGATAATAATCCCTTTCATATGATTTAGTTCAGGGCGGATGTCATCCCGGGATTTACGAAATTCACCAGAGTTAGTGCCTGACAGTATAACGCTGTTAGCTTTTTCTTCAGCGATCTGCAGGGTAAAACGTGTTGCTACATCGTCGCGCAGTGCGACCTGAACCAGACCATTACGGTCTACTACCACGGCACTGACCTGATAGCCCAGTTTGCGACAGGCCTTGATACTCTCATCTGCAATATCTCTGGCTAATTCCATCGTTATGGTCTTTACCATCAGGCTGTCATTGGCATGAAGCGAAGAGGAAAAGTTAATAAAAATTGCTAGCGGGAGTATTTTGCTCAATAATTTCATAATGATATACAGACCGTAAAAATGTGGAAAATAAGCTTAAAAGAAGGTAATGTTTCTTTCCATTATAAGTATTTTTTTATTTATTGCATGTGCTCAGTAGATAGCTGAACGATATCAATAAATAATACAGTCAATTGATAATTTGGTGAGGCAATGACAGATAAAAAAGCACAATCACAGAAACGCTTAGATGATATCGTAGCCAGGGCTAAACGTGATGTTGAAGAGCGTGGTCACAGTTATCGTGGCCAGGCGTTAAAAATGTATCCCTGGATATGTGGTCGATGTGCAAGAGAGTTTAACAACAGTAATCTGCAGGAGCTGACTGTTCATCATAAAAATCATGACCATGATTATAATCCAGAGGATGGAAGTAATTGGGAACTATTATGTATTTATTGCCATGATAACGAACACCAGCGACATACCGAAGAGTTGCTTAACAAAGGCATAGCACTCGACGGTGCAAAAGCGCCCGCTGCGACCTTTAATCCATTTGCTGACTTGAAGAGCATGATGGATGATAAAAAATCAGACTAAATACACTCATACATGTCATCTCGACCACAGGGTAAGATACATGAGCACATGTCTCATATAGAGCTAAAGAGAAGATAAATGGAAACCATTGACGTAATAGCATTAACGCTCGGAGTTGCATGGGCATCGGGTATCAACCTGTATGCAGCGATTTTAGTATTAGGGCTTATGGGTGCAGGTGGTTATACAGAGCTGCCAGAGTCATTGAAGGTATTACAGGATCCACTTGTCCTGGGAGCGGCAGGTGGGATGTACTTTATCGAGTTTTTTGCGGACAAGATTCCCGGCGTCGATACTGGCTGGGATGCTATTCATACATTTATACGCATTCCTGCCGGTGCGATGCTGGCAGTCGGCGCAGCACAGGGCCTGGAGATCAATCAGGCAGCCGAGCTTGCTGCTGCATTGCTGGGTGGTAGCCTTGCAGCAACATCGCATCTGACCAAAGCCAGTACACGGCTGGTAATTAATACCACACCAGAACCTGTAACTAACTGGACAGCGTCGGTAGTAGAAGACCTGACGGTTATCGGCGGCCTTTGGACGGCATTAAATTACCCGTTGGCCTTTGTCGCGTTCATCATCATTTTCGTGCTGTTTGCTATCTGGTTGCTGCCTAAATTATGGCGTGCAATAAAAGATATCGTTAGAACTTTGCGCAGCTGGTTTGGTAAAAAAACCGAAACGGCTGTAGTGGATGATACACAAACTAATATCATTGAAAATTTAATCGAAGCTAAGGCTAAGAAGATAGGTGATGAGTAGAACTGTAATAATCCTTTCTGATATGGGTAAATATTTAACTGCTTTCTAGTATTTAGTCCGAATATAATCCTGCCGTCTGTCATATTTTAAAATTATTGCTCTCCGCTATCTGTTCTCGTTTACAATAACGCCGATACCGATTCGAGATTATTATGAAAAAAACCTTTAAATTAACTCACGAAAAGCTGAAGTTACCGAGACTTGTTGATGCCATCAAGCATGAAGTTAAAAAATATATAAAAAGAGAGCGTCGGAGAGCTTTGCCTGAAGGTGCAGATTACTGGGATTTTGACTGCCGCTTTGGCACGGATGAAGCGAGTAGTGAAGTTATCCATCTGTCAGAAATCAATAAATCCATTAGCTGGGCCGAGTCAGAACAGCTGGAAAGTTTTTACCTGGAAATCTTGGCGAAACCCTGTCGTCGAAATAAAACGCCTGTAGTAGAGTAATCTCATAACCTTTGCCGGCATGATTTTAATCATAAACTCGTGTGGGCATAATTTCCCTTAAAGATTTTGACCAGTTGATCAGGTGTTCACCGGAGGCGAGGGTTGGCTGTACGATGGAGTCGGCCTGGGGCTCCAGCTCAGTACTGGATATTTTTGCCATTGCCGGTTTTTCTCCGTAACTCACGATGAAATATTTTTTATCCAGCGTCTGGCTGATGCCGCGAGGTTTTTCGATACCAAAAGCTTTAATGATCTTCTGGTCTTGTATTGACCAGAAAGTTAACAGATTTGCTTGTGGGTGTGTGATGGCTGCGATCTGCTGTTGCTGATTGATTTCGATGCCCAGTGCTTCACCGGTCATACGTTTGATCACTAATTCGGGTTCTGTCATGGTGGTAAGCATGCCATCCTGTCTGCGCAGGCTGACGCCACCAGACAGGCTTTTGTTACTGCTGTCGATGGGAGCAGAGGCGATGACCAAATCGTTATTATTCGAGATATTAAAATGACCACAGTTCAAGCTCTGCTTATCCAGCTTAATCCGTTCAACTAGTTTTTCTGTGTTTAAGTTGATGCTCACTAGCGAAGGTTGATGAAAGCCGGATTCTGATCGCCCGGTATTGCTTACCGTCAATATGTTATCTTTCGTCAGTTGGCAGTCATGGGGAGTGAGGCCAAGTGTTGGTAATTGATGAATAAGCTCGAATGTTTCTCTGTCGCGTATAGATATGCTGCCCTGATAATTTTCACTGTTACTCTCTATACAGATTAGCTGTTTACCGTCCTGGCTAAAGCAGGCATGACCGGAAAACAGCTGGTTTGTTTCAGAGTTGAATGTAGCGGTGACGCTCTGTGTTTGTAAGTCTATCGTGCAGGCGTTTCCGGCGTTTTTTTCGAAACAGAAAATCCGGTATTTATTGTTTGGGTCGATCACCATGCCGTGAGCAAGAAAGGGGGTTTCGATCAGCCTTTTTTCCTGCTGAGTTAAATTGATGATGGTTAATACATTCTGTCGATCGTTTTCATCATCCATGTGCCCACCTGAAAGCAGGATATCTTCATCAGGATTGAAGAACTTTTTATGGGTACAGGAGGCCAGGCTGCTGCTGATCAAACTGGCAGACATGGCTTTGAGAAAATGACGTCGATTCATAGGCATAGTTCAACACGTAGAGATGATGTTATCTGGTAGTGTGTAGCATACAAAATTTAGCCATCTGCTGCTGATTGAATTTGCTGATGCAGCCATTGTTTTTTTAGTAGTGGATGTATGCGCCATTTAAGGTAAAACTAGCCATTGATAATTCTGTGTAAAGCATCGTTGCGCTGAACACCAGAGTATCTGTTATGATTTTATTGATTATTAGTTTTGAGGATATGTGATGCAGTCTGGCCCCAGAGAGATCGTTACCCCGTTTCGTCCAATTCCGCTGGATGTGCCGGAAGGCATGGCGCCGAATGAATTTTTCAATAGTACAGAAAACTTGAATGATCTGGCGAACAATAATGGGCTGTTAAAAAACCCGGAAGATCTGTTGTTATACCGGAAAGCTCTAGGGCACAGTAACGAGTTTGATGCTTCTATTATCTATAACACGTCTAAGTCAATCCTCGATCCACTCGGTCGGCCAGTGCGCCGCACCCAGGTTCCTGAAGTGACTAAAAGAGTCTGGAACCGGATGAATCAGATCATTATTGACTATATGGTCGAGCAGTACCCGGATCCTGATGAGGCGTTGATACTCGCCGGTGAAGCCAGTCTCGATGCCACCTGGTCTTTGACCTCACCCGGAGTGCCCAGCATTCGCATGTTGCATAACCATTTTATTGTTTTTAATAAACAGGTATTACGTGATGCGAAGTTCGCTGATCCGGATAATCCAAATCTGACAGACGG
>JBFFVI010000043.1:0-11000 GCA_041570895.1 Gammaproteobacteria bacterium | reverse complement strand
GACAAGATATAACTGTTACGGTGACAACAGATACGCAACTTCAGGATGATGTGACTAAATTAGAACCATATACTTTAGTTCACCTTTTCAATAATCCAGGATTTGTTGAAGTACAGGGTTTTGAGAATGACAGTGGTGGCATTACTGCAACAGAGGTCGAAGTTAAAGATCCAGATCACGTTATCGTACAGGGCAATCTACAATCCATTATCAAAGATGTGTCAATCACGGTACTCGGAGTTTCCTTCCAGATTGATGATACACCAATAGATAATGGTGAAACTAACTTTGAAAATGTCGCTGATGTTGGCATAACACAAGATGAGTTTATCGCGGCCGCACCTGTTGGCACCCTGGTCAAAGTCAAAGACAGGAGCGACAAACCTCAATTCGGAACTGCCGATGAAATAGATATTGAGTAAAGCTGAAAAGAGTTAAAGGGGGCAGATTTATTTTATTTCATAAATGAATCTGCCCCTTTAATAGTTTTAACACTCGTATCTATCCTAAATAGATTGCGAGTCTCGCCTCGCGGGCGAGTTACTCTTTTGCTACAGCCCAAAAGAGTAACCAGAAAAGGCCGCCACTACAACTACGCCCCTAAAAAACAGGGGTACCCCTTGAGTCAGCACAGTTAGCATGCTGTGAAAAAACTCGCAGAAGTCGCTCAGACAGTTTTCACAGAAAGCCCATGCTAACTATTCAGTCTCAATGGCTTGTTTAAGGTGGTTATTAAAGCAATGCATAAGTTAAAGGTGACAGATTTGTTTAGAAAGGCTAAATAAATCTGTCACCTTTAGTTCATGGAAATCACAGTATCTTTACTAAAGAAGTTATCCGCTTCAATCTCAATATGTTCTAGTATTTAATCTATAATCGAGATTACTTATATTGTTTTATTCATAATAAAAACGACATTAGTATAATCAAATATAGAGTAATCCTATGAGCACACCCAATAAAAAAATATTACATGTAGAAGATGATTCGGATTTTCGCTCCTACGTGAGACTTATCCTTGATGGTATCGCTGATATCGACCAGGCTTCAACGCTAAAACAGGCACAGGAACTTAGTACACAGAACCAGTATGATGTGGTTTTACTTGATCTGACGCTGCCTGATGGCTCTGGTATGACGATTCTTGAAGACTTCAAGGTCAAGCGCCCTCAGATACCTGTTGTGATTTTTTCGTCACACTCTGTTGCTGACAATATAGCTAATGTTACCAGAGCTTTCCAGAAAGGATATTTCAGTGAGCGCAGCCTGGTCGATGCCATCATGGAACTTACCGCCTGAAATTTAACAGGCTGTGAGAAATAAATATGTTCCCGCTGTTTATGTTCTTTTGCTCCCACCTTAATCAAGCCATTGAAGCGGTACAGTTGTCATGAGTTTTCTGTGAAAACTGTCTGAGCGTTTCTTGCGAGTTTTTTCACAGCATGGCAACTGTACCGTTTTAATGGGAACCCCTGTTTTTTAGGGGCGTAGATGTAGTGGCAGCCTGCTACAAAACACGTCCTGTGTTTTGCCTTTCAGGCCAGCTAAAAAACAGCTGTTCAATTTTGCTCCCGGCAAAATTAGTCTGGTTACTCTTTTGGGCTGTAGCAAAAGAGTAACTCGCCCGCGAGGCGAGACTCGCAATCTATTAGATATGAACTTTTCCTTGTTGTCTATTTTCTATAAAGTGTAAATAAATCTGTCCCCTTTAGTATGGTAACTGCAAGATGTCGTAATGATGTCTTATATTAATTAAATTTACCTTTTTATATTCATTTGCCACCACTCAGGCAGCTGAGTAACTGAATCAAGAACGGCATCTGGCTCAATCCCTGATTCGAGATCGGAATCACTAAACTTACCAGTACGTACCAGTACGGTTTTTAGTCCAGCCTTTTGTGCAGCTTCGACATCCCCCTTAATATCATCTCCAATCATTACAACGTTTTCTGTTTCACCCAGCACGCTGAGTGCCGCCTGAAAAAACTCGGCTGCCGGTTTGCCGGTAACGACGGCATTAATGCCGGTTGCATATTCACAGGCTTTTATCATCGGACCAACATCTAACTGTAAACCGGAGGCAGTCTTCCAGTAACGTGTCATGCCTAAGGCGATAAGTTTCGCTTTTGGATTATTGATCAACATTCGAAAGATCAGGTTCATGATTTCAAATGACCATTTTTCGCCCAGGTCACCGATCACCACAGCATCGATATAGCTGTTTTCGTCCGTGATCAATTTGAATCCTGAAAAATCTTCTTTTGTCGTCTCCGGCACAAACAGCGCAATGTTGTTTAAGTTATTTGTCTGTAGCCATTGTCGGGCCGCAACGGGCGGTGTTAGAAAATCTTCCGGTTTTGTTTCAATGCCGAAATCAGCAAGTTTTGTGACCAGCTGTAAGCGTGATCTGGATGTGGTATTGGTCAGGAACAGGTGAGGGATGTTGTTTTGAGAAAACCAGCTAACCGTTTCGGCGGCACCCTCGATGGGACTGTCGCCTTCATATAAAACACCATCAAGGTCGAATAATACGGCTGACATAATTTCACCTGTAATAAAAATTATTGTACTGCTGAGAATTATTAAAAACAATGCCCAGTTCTCACTTGCCTCTTCACAGGGAATAACATAACAGAATAAAGAAAACAGCCAAATCAATAATAAGATCAAAGTATTTCTTACTAGATTGAATTTGTCACCGAGTATATGTCTAATTATGTGCAAGGTTCTTAGGTTTTCAACATGGTTTAAAACATGCTGATTGCCTGGACTCAGATTTTAGGCGCAAACAGTCGATAATTGTTCTGGCAAATAAAAGGAAATATGACCAAATCACTCATTTTGTTCAATTCGTCTGATTTGCAGTAAGTTATTAACAGTATTATGGTTTCAATAAATGTAGGAGATTCGTCGTGAAAATTCTTAACAAAACAGTTCCCCTGGGACTGATTATTGCTGTTGCTAGTGTTATTTTTCCGCTTAATGTTCAGTCGCAAGAACTGCCTGTGCGTGGACCGATTCCTTTTTCTGCTTTCGATCAGGATAGCAGTGGTTTCATTACGCAGGAAGAGTTCGATACGGTTCGGGCGCAGCGCATGGAGCAAAAGGCAGCTGATGGTAGAGCGATGCGCGGAGCGGCAAGTGCACCTTCCTTTTCAGATTTTGATAAAAATTCTGATGGCCAATTAAGCCCAGATGAACTGTCCGCCGGACAACAGGCGCAAATGGAAAAACGCCGTAGTACGGGATACGGCATGGGTCAGGGACAAGGTCGCGGAATGGGTAATGGTATGAACAAGGGAATGAATATGCCTGCATTTTCTGACTGTGACCTGAATGGTGATGGAAAAATACTTGAAGAGGAATTCTATCAGGCGCGCAATAAGAGGATGAGTGAAAGGGCACAACAGGGTTACCAGATGAGGAATGCTGCTAAAGCTCCACCGTTCTCTGTTGTCGACGCAAATGGTGATGGAGAAATCAGTGCAGAGGAATTTACTGCGCATCAGTCGCAGATGATGAAGAGTGCACCGCAGCAATGATTTAATATAGCAGTGTCAGCCTGTTACAAAACATGTTTTGTGTTTGTAGCAGGCTGGCCTGAGTATAATCAGGTCAGCATATTTAGTTATTTAAAATGGCTGATAACTTCTGATGGATAGCATCATCGTTTATAGCATCTATTTCAATAATCTTATTGCCTGAGGTTGTTCCATTGGTGATGCTGACAGATCCTTTAGCAAGTTCAAGGCTTCCTTCTAATAATTTGATGACCGCTTTATTGGCTTTGCCTCTGTCGGCGGGTGCTTTGACTTTTATTTTGAGCCTGTTTTCTAACCAGCCAACGATACAGTCTTTTGATGAAGAGGGGGTGACCTTTATCTGAAGTTTCATTCAGAATCATCGACCGTTCGCCAGTTGTTCTCATCGCGCACGACTTCGTGTTTTGCCCAGCGAGAGAATTCATTTTTTGTCATTACTCCCGAATTACGTCTGTCAGCGCCGGCAACAACTTTGTAGATTAATTTTTCTTCACCAGCATCATCGGTTTCAGCCCAGTCTACGATCTGCCGTACAGACCAGAGATCACCATATGCGCCATTACTATAATAGTGCCCGTGTTTTAATTCCTGGTATTGAATAGCGGTATTTTTATGACGCTGAGTGACCAGGTCATAAATTTTTAACAGGTCGTTTTCTGAGATATCGATAAATGATTCGAACTCACTCAGTGCATAAACAAAATCTTCATGTGTGATTGCGTCATATGCCTGAGTAGTGCCTGCCTCGCTGGTGGCGGTATGTGTCTGAGCAAGGTAGGCAGGATAGCGCCGCCATTTAAACAGGTAGTTAAAGGTAATGGCCACGCTGATGATGGCAATCACGTTGATGAGTACTGGCGTCAATATAAACTGATAACCCAGGTCATGCACTGTGCTGCCGCCGACGACTGCTGATAAAGCGGTCGCACCACCAGGTGGGTGTATGCAATGAAAGTAATACATGGCTGCGACGGCTATACCGACAGCGGCAGAGGCAGAAATGAATATATTGGGAATAAATTTAGCGCAGCTAACACCAACGATGGCTGATATCAGATGACCGCCAATGAGCGCCCATGGCTGCGAAAGTCGACCATGAGGCACGGCAAACAGTAATACCGCAGATGCTCCCATTGAGGCGACTACCAGGTATGTAGCGGTGCCGGTAACAAAGTAAGCGCTGCTATAAAAGACTAGCAGGATGCCGAAAAAGGCACCTAAAGCAGAAACAAGTTTCTCTGTATGGCTAACGCGGTATAGCTCAATCCCGAGGTATTGCGTGAGTTTATTTTTCAATCTAGCTTATCCCTTGTCACGGTTTCGATAGCCAGGTTACGACCCTGGAAAGTCTTTCAAACAGCAGCGACCCGATGGATTGCTGGTTTCACATGAACACAGTGATTCTTTAGTCTGTTGAGTAATGAAGTTTTTAATATTTTTATCCAGACTGACGAGAGCCTTTGAGACACCGAAGCAATAACAGATAGCTGCATCTCTATCATGTGATTTTTGGCCAACATCGGTTCTCAATTCACTTTTATGAACAACAGTATTGTCCTGGCCAAAATAAACAACATCACAGTCTGGATCGCTACAGAAGTAATAACCCTGCTCGGGTAGTGAGCAGAGCCATGGCTGTGAGACATGGTGTAATAAGGTTTTGCGTTTAACGCTGGCATAGCTTTCGCCATTGACAGGACAGTGATGTGACTTCGGGTAATGTTCGGTTGTATCTTTTTGTGAGCAACACTTATTCATCCGTTGGTCTCCTATGCTAGATCACCATGATTGACGGCAGTATTATGCTTCACCCTGTAACTGTGCAACCACCGCTTCGTTTTCCAGTGTTGATATATCCGAAGTGATCTCTTCGCCGGCAGCAATGGTTCTTAATAAACGCCGCATGATCTTGCCGGAACGTGTTTTAGGTAAGCCGTCTGCGAAACGTATATCATCAGGTTTGGCGATGGCACCGATCTGTTCACCGACCCAGTTGCGTAATTCAGCGACCATCTTGTCAGCGGCTTCCCCCACCGGACGTTCATTTTGGCAGATGACAAATGCCACGATGGACTCACCTTTTATCTCATCTGGTCGGCCGACAACCGCAGCTTCTACAACTGCATCGTGAGCCACCAGTGCAGATTCTATTTCCATGGTACCAAGACGGTGACCGGAGACGTTTAACACATCATCGATACGACCCATGATCCAGAAGTAACCGTCCTCATCGCGGCGAGCACTGTCACCGGCAAGATAGTACTTGCCGTCAAATTTCGGGAAGTAGGTATCGATGTATCGCTGATCGTCTCCCCAGATAGTGCTTAACATCGATGGCCATGGTTTTTTGATGACCAGGTAACCGCCTTTGTTCGCTTCGGTAATGGATTCGCCTTCTTCATTGACCACATCGACGTCCATACCGGGTAACGGCAGCGTGCAGGAGCCGGGTTTTGTCGCGGTCACACCCGGAATAGGCGTGAGCACATTGGCGCCGGTTTCAGTCTGCCACCAGGTATCGACTATCGGGCAGCGTTCTTTACCGATGACGGTGTGATACCACATCCAGGCTTCGGGGTTGATCGGTTCACCGACGGTACCTAGCAGGCGCAGCGAAGACAGATCATAACGGTTGGGGAACTCGTCGCCGAATCGCATCAAGGCACGAATGGCAGTGGGTGCGGTATAGAAAACAGTGACTTTATGTTGTTCACACATTTTCCAGAAGCGTCCTGCATCGGGTATCACGGGAGCGCCCTCGAACATGACGATAGTCGCGCCTGTGGCGAGTGGCCCGTAGGCTACGTAGGTGTGGCCAGTAATCCAGCCGACATCTGCGGTACACCAGAAAACGTCATTGTCCTGTAGATCGAACACCCACAGGTTGGTGATAATCGCATTCAGTAGATAACCGGCACTCGAGTGCTGGATGCCCTTGGGTTTGCCAGTCGAGCCAGAGGTGTAGAGCAAAAACAACGGATCGGCCGCGTTGACCCATTCAGGTTCACAGGTCTTGTCCATACCGGCTACGGCATCGGACCACCAGGTGTCACGACCTTCCTGCATCGTAATATCATGACCGCTACGTTTTAAAACGATGACATGATTAATGCTGCTGCAGCCATTGTTTAAGGCCTTGTCTGCCGCTTCTTTTAATTCGACCGTTTTACCGCCGCGGGTACCACCGTCAGCAGTAATCAACATCACCGCCTGTGCATCTTCGATACGGTCGCGTAAGGATTCTGCGGAAAAACCGCCAAACACGACCGAATGGATGGCGCCGATGCGTGCACAGGCCTGCATCGCTACCACGGCTTCCGCTACCATCGGCATGTAGATAACTACGCGGTCACCTTTTTTGATGCCTTTCGCTTTTATGGCGTTGGCAAACTGGCAGACTTCATCATGCAGCTGCTGATAACTGATATGTCGGGTATCACCGGCTTCACCTTCGAAAATGATGGCGGTTTTATCTGCGTTTTTTTCCAGATGACGATCGATACAGTTGTAGCTGACGTTCATCAAACCGTCACTAAACCATCTGTAATGCGGTGCCAGGCTGTCATCCAGTGTTTTAGTAAAGGGGCTGTGCCAGTCGATATGCTGTTTTGCCTGATCTGCCCAGAAACCTTCATAGTCCTCTTCAGCATGCTGGTGCAAGGCTTTTAGATCATCGGCTTTTAGACGGGCTTTTGCAGTGAATTCAGCACTGGGTTTAAATAAACGGTTTTCGGTTAAGACTGAATTAATTTCGATACCAGACACGGTGTTTTCCTCTGTTTTTACACTTATTATTTTGCTTTAGCATACACTGTGTCTGGGGAAATTTCTAATGAAACCTTGAGGATTTACCTCGGCTAGAGAAGTCCGAGTGTATTTTAAATATCGCTTATGAGTTCCAGCCAAAAATGCCGCTAGAAGCAGCGCGGAGGATCATAGTTTTATGTTCTTCACCCGGGGGACACGCTGGATATCCCAGTGAGTGACCGCCCACTTCCATATGTCATCTATGGGTGATTTTACGAGCTCGACTGGCGCCTGCTGACCAAGAAAATTCAGAGCACTGATGAGTGACTTTTCTTTGTTTTTCAGGCCGACGCTTGCTGCACCTTCTGATTTACTGATTTTATTGCCTTTAGCATCAACGGCGAGCGGCAGATGACAATAATCAGGTGTCGGATACTGTAATAGCCGCTGTAAATAGATCTGCCTGGCCGTTGAATCAAGCAGATCTGCGCCGCGCACAACTTCGGTGATATTTTGCAGGGCATCATCAACCACTACCGCCAGCTGATAGGCAAATAGATTGTCACGTCGCCTGATAATAAAATCACCACATTGCTGTTCGATATTCTGTCTCTGTGTACCCATCACGGCATCATCAAACTCAATGTTGATGTTGTCGGCTAAAACGCGTAACGCATGTTCGCTTTTTACTGGCAGATGAGCAGAACGGCAGAAGCCGGGATAAATATCGCTTTTTGTTTCGGCCAGCTCCTTTCGTGAGCAGGTACAGGGGAACACCATGGATTCGGATATTAATTGCTCTAGTGCCTGTTCATAATATTCGGTTTGCCTGGACTGATAGATGATTGCGCCATCCCACTCAAAACCGAAAGCTTCAAGTGTATGCAGGATATCAGTATCAGCACCATCAACCTTGCGTGTGATATCAACATCTTCCATGCGCAACAACCATTCACCCCGGTTTTTTTTAGCCTGCAGATAACTGCCGACGGCGGCAATGAGAGTGCCGAAGTGCACGGGGCCGGTCGGGGAAGGAGCGAATCGACCACTATAGATTGTTGGTTTATTGTGTGGCATTTAGAAGCTTTTTTACCACAGATTAGGACAGGAGTCCGTAATTAGAGCAACGCAGGAGCAGTAGCCGAGACACAGAGGGCGCAGAGTTTTTTATTTTTAAAAACAATTGTTAGGATGTTCTCTGCGTCCTCTGTGCCTAAAGATTTTTTGTTTTATCTATTGGACAATAAAAAAGCCGATATGAAAATACCGGCTTTTTTAGATTCAGACGTTAAGTAAATGCTATTTGCCGCGAGTCTGTTTCTCTTTGATCTCATCCAGACTTTTACAGTCGATACATTGCGTTGCTGTTGGACGTGCTTCCATACGGCGTAAACCGATCTCGACGCCACAGGTTTCACAGTAACCATATTCGCCTGAACTTATCAGTGACATAGTGTCATCAATCTTTTTGATAAGTTTGCGTTCGCGATCGCGGGTACGCAGCTCAAGACTGAATTCTTCTTCCTGTGTTGCACGGTCAGCCGGGTCTGGAAAATTGGCCGCTTCGTCTTTCATATGATCCACGGTGCGGTCGACTTCTGACATCAATTCTGCTTTCCAGGCCTCAAGAATCTCTCTGAAGTGTTTGATTTGTCCTTCACTCATGTATTCTTCGCCTTTTTTCTCTTTATAAGGCTTAATACCGTGATTTGCGCTTGGCTCTGTGTTTGCCATTAAAAACTCCAAATGTTTCTTATCTGCTGATAGCTGAACTTATAAAAATCAACAACTTAGATTTTGTTGCTGATGCACATATAAATTGCGAGCGACTTTTTACCATAGTTTGGTCGTGCATTGCAAATACCATTTGCAAGTACATAGAATAAACCATTATTGCCAGCTAACCAGTTATATTGAGGTATATTTTTGATTCTTTTTTGTTATTTACCTGGCTAACAAAAAATAGGTACAGAAATCCATGCTGGCTGAAATAGTAACTAATCATTTTTTATGCAGGATTCGACGCGACTGATAATACGACCATCATGTAAGCGTGTTTCAATTTTATCCTTTGCTTTAACTTGATTAACTGACAACAGGGCAGCGCCTTTGTCGTTCAGGGTTATCGAGTAACCTCGTTCCAGTGTCTGTAATGGACTTATGGCGTTTAATGTTCTCGCTGTATTACTCAACCGTGATTTTTTCTGAGTGACCAGGTTAAACGTCGCCTGTTGTAGTCTAGAAGTTAAAAAACGTGCTGACTGCTGTTTTTGTTTCAACAGTAACATCGGGTTATGTGCGTTGAGTTTGGCATAGTTGGTCGCCAGTCTGCTTTGTTGTATATGCAGCATTGACTGGTAATGGCGAATTAATCGATTTTTAAGTTCATCTGCCCGTTGTCTGGAACGTTGTATCTGATTTTCGGGGTGTTGTTGTTGTAGGCGGCGATGTGTCCACTGAACTCTTTCTTGCTGGCGTTCAATTTTATTTTTTAATAATTGCTGTAATCGTAGTTGATACCAGTCAAATGACTGCAACCAGGTAGACTGATCCGGCGTGACCGTCTCGGCAGCAGCTGTCGGCGTGGCGGCGCGAATGTCGGCAACAAAGTCGGCGATAGTCACATCGACTTCATGACCGACACCGCAGACGATAGGCACGGTGCAATCAAAGATTGCACGCGCGACACTTTCTTCGTTGAATGACCACAGGTCTTCCAGTGAACCGCCGCCACGTACAAGTAGAATGACATCACAATTTAAATTGCCGTTAGAGACATTTTCATCGATCAGCCTGATGGCATTACAGATTGCTGGAGCTGCGTCGTTACCCTGTACCGGTACCGGGAATAGTTTCACCGGGATAGCAGGGAATCGTCTTTCGATGACGCTCAGAACGTCATGTATGGCCGCCCCGGTTTTTGAGGTGATAATCGCGATGCTGTTAGGTAACTCTGGAATATCCAGTTTGCTGGTATCGTCAAATAATCCTTCAGCGGCAAGTTTAGCTTTGAGCTGTTCGAACTGACGACGTAAGGCACCATCTCCGGCTTCTTCCATGCGGTCAACAATCAGCTGGTAGTTGCCGCGAGGTTGGTAAAGGCTGACTTTGGCACGTACCAGCACCTGGTTACCGTTCTCCGGCTGGAATTTCAGGCTTTGCTTGCGCCCCTTAAACATGGCGCAGCTGACCTGTGCCGAGTTATCTTTCAGGCTGAAATATATGTGTCCCGATGCAGGCTGCGCCAGGTTGGATATCTCGCCTTGCACCCAGATAAAGCCAAACTCCCGTTCTAACAGGTTGGCTACGGATTGATTAAGCGTGCTGACGCTATAAATATTGTTACTATCGGGGTTTCTGAGCATGCCGCCATTAAAGCATAAAAAAGCCTGTAATCTCTTACAAAAATAACCGGGTTTATCATTTATTTTTTAATTATCGACTCGCTGCGTTTTAGCATTTTTTTAGACAGGCCTGTCTGATTGTTGAGCATTGTTTTAAAGAACGCCGATGTATTCGCCAAAATACTGATTTTGGGTAATTATTTTGCTGCTAAATAGCAGAGAAATCTTGTTACAAATGCCGCCGAGGCTTATAATTAGCCGCTTTTCAAATCCAAGCGGGAATTGTTATGCGTATAGTCGAAGAAGCCTTAACCTTTGATGATGTTTTGTTGGTTCCTGCACACTCGGTGGTGATGCCAAAAGATGT
>JBFFVI010000042.1:0-11064 GCA_041570895.1 Gammaproteobacteria bacterium | reverse complement strand
TTTAACTCGGCAGGGCGCAATCGCAGTTGCCGTCGCTGACTCGAAAGGCACTATCTATAATCCAGATGGCCTCGATGTCGAACAATTGATTGGCCTTAAACAGCAGGGGAAAAGTGTTATTGAGTATGCAGACGGTGAAAAGCGCAGCGGTGATGCCATCATCGATATTAACTGTGATATCTGGATTCCGGCGGCACGCCCAGATGTGATCCACGAAGATAATGTGCATCGGCTTAATGCCAGGCTGGTGGTGGAAGGAGCCAATATTCCCATCACCCATGGTGCAGAAAAAATACTGCATGATAAAGGCGTGCTCTGTATTCCTGACTTTATCGCCAATGCCGGTGGTGTCATCTGTGCGGCGATGGAATATCAGGGCGCAAACCAGTCAGCGGCGATGGCAACTATTGAAGAAAAACTGCGTCGAAATACTATCGAAGTGTTACAGACAGCAGAACGCGATCAAATATTGCCGCGTGATGCATCATTGGCGATGGCACGTAAACGTATAGAAAGGGCGATGAGTTTTCGCCGCTGGAATTTATTCTAGCGGCGCCTGTTTTGAAACAGTCGGGGTGAGCTATGTTTCGCATACGCTTTCATGGGCGAGGTGGACAGGGCATGAAAACAGCGAGCCGGATACTCGGTAGCGCTTTTTTCATGGCGGGTTACGAAGTACAGGATGCGCCGCGTTATGGTGCCGAGCGACGCGGTGCGCCTCTGTTTGCTTATGTTCGAGCCGATAGATCACCGGTCAATGAACGCGGCATCATCAGCCATCCAGACCTGGTTGTGGTATCGGATGACACCCTGGTGGGTATGCCGGCTGCCGGCGTGTTGCAGGGCATCGACCAGCATACCGTGTTGCTGATCAATAGTCATGAACAGGCAGAAACCTGGTCTGAACGCCTAAATTCAGCGGCGAAGATCATCATTTTACCCGCCAGGGAAGATGTCGAAGACCGGGCTGAGCTGCCTTATATCGGCAGCAGTTGTGCGGCCGCTTCAGCCGCTTTGTGCGGGGTGATATCCTGGCAGATGTTTGCCGATGCTTTGAGCGAAGAGCTGAGCCACCTTGGCGACGATGTCGTCAGACAAAATCTGGAGATGGCTTTAACAGCCTTCGATGCCATGCTTCCATATGCGGGAATTGTGCAGCAAACCGGCCTGCCCTCAGCGGCCGAATATCAAAAACCTGACTGGGTTGAATTACCTTTTGAGGCAGCGGCTATTTCAGCGCCGGCGATCCATGCCGGTGCCACCAGTGTGAAGGTGCGCACCGGGTTATGGCGAACCATGCGTCCCATCATCGATTATCAAAGATGCAGTGGCTGCTGGTGGGTATGCAGTACCTATTGTCCGGATGGTGCGATCAATGTGACTGCTGAAGGATTGCCGGAGATTGATTATGACCACTGCAAGGGATGCCTGGTCTGTGTTGCTCAGTGTCCGCCACAGGCGATCGAGTCGATACCGGAACACGTCGCTAAGCAGCGCGAAAGCTCTGCAGTCGACATCTCAGGAGGTAGCCATGACACGTAAGTTGCTCACCGGTAATAGTGCAGCGGCATGGGGCGCTCGCCTGGCCAGGGTTGAATATACACCGGCCTTTCCTATAACACCGCAGACGGAAATTATCGAAGACCTGTCGCTGTGGATTGATCGCGGTGAGATGGATGCCCTAATGGTAACGCTGGAGTCAGAGCATTCCATGATTACTGCGGCGGGTGCTGCAGCATCTTCAGGTGTGCGAGTATTTACTGCAACCTCCAGTCAGGGCCTGCTTTATGGCATGGAGATGATCTACACCGTTGCCGGCTGGCGTGCGCCGTTTGTTATGGTCAACGTCTCACGCGGCCTGTCATCTCCCATCACCCTGGAGTCCGATCATAGCGATATCATGGCGGCACGTGACAGCGGCTTTTTACAGATTCACTGCGCTACCTGCCAGGAAATTACCGACAGCGTGTTGCTGGCTTACCGGCTTGCGGAACATAAAGATGTTCGTCTGCCGGCAATCGTTAATCAGGATGGTTTTTATCTTTCCTTTACCCGCGAACCGGTTGATCTGCCTGACGCTGAGAAAGCGGCGGCATTCGTCGGTGAGTTTGATCCTGAGAACATGCAGTTCAAAAGCGGCGCACCGCTGAGCCAGGCCATGGCGGTACTTGGCGGCGGACCTTATTCCTATTTTCGTTATGAGGTTCACCTGGCGCTACAGCGTGTGTTGTCTGTCTACGATGAGATCGCTGATGAATTTGCTGATGTTTTCGGTCGCCGCTACGACATCATCGATAACTACCAGATGGATGATGCCGAGTATGTTTTTGTGATGATGGGTTCCTTTGCCACCAAGGCGCATGATGCGGTTGATAGCCTGCGACAGGCAGGCTGGAAAGTCGGTCTCGCACGGGTCAGAGTCTTCCGGCCATTCCCGCAGGAAAAAATCAGGCAGCTGTTAACCGGCCGTCGTGCAGTAGCCGTGATCGATCAAAACATTTCCATGGGTATGGGCGGTGTGCTGCACAGTGAACTTGCCACGGCTTTGTATGGTTTGAAAGATGCCCCTGCTGTACTGGCCAGTTATATCGGTGGACTAGGCGGTCGTGATGTCAGTCAGCAGGAATTCTTTGAAATGATCGATGAACTCAAACAGGCCTGTGACAATGGAGAAACGCTGCCGCCACGTCTGCTGTACACACAGAATGAATTAACCGAAATACGCAATCTGCAGGCCATTGCACAGGCAGAACACGCGGAAATAAAGCAGGCTGAAATAAATAAGGCGGAGAGTAAGAAGAAGTGAGGTTGCTATTATGATTAAGGAATCACTGGTTCATTTTCATCGTATGAAAGACATGCCATCCTCGCATCTGCTGGGCACCGGTACACCGATGTGTGCTGGCTGTGGCGGTCTGGAAGCACTGCACAACATGTACGATATCCTCGGCGAGAAAACCGTGTTCGTCAATGCCGCCGGTTGCCTGACGCTGTTATCGGTTTATCCGTTCACCCCGTTTCGCGGTGGCTGGCTGTATACCGCCATGGCGTCGGCGCCTGCTGGCGCACAGGGGGTACG
Organism: Gammaproteobacteria bacterium; assembly: GCA_041570895.1. Lineage (GTDB taxonomy): Bacteria > Pseudomonadota > Gammaproteobacteria > SZUA-229 > SZUA-229. Next base: position 7,985 of record JBFFVI010000042.1, on the reverse strand, counting down.
TGATGCCCTGGACATCCGTCTGCAGAAGAAAAAAATCACCACTGAGGACGACATGGAAGTGGTCGTGGTAACCGGTGACGGTTCCGCCTATGGCATGGGATTGTCAGCGACTTCAGGGGCGATGGACCGCAATCTTGATTTCATTTACCTGTGTTATGACAATGAAGGTTACGGCAATACCGGCCAGCAATATTCCGCGGCGACACCACATGCCGCATTGACCTCAACCAGTAAAGGTTCACACGGATACCCCGGTTTCAAAAAAGACCTGTTTTCCATCTGGGCGGCACATCGTCCGGCTTACGTGGCGACCATCATCGGTGCAGAGCCGCTGGACCTGGCCAGGAAGATAGAAAAACTGCAGACCATGAAAGGCCCGCGTATGCTGATTGCACTGGCTCCCTGTCCGACCGGTTGGGACTATGATCCACAATTGAGTGTGGAGATTGGCCGGCTTGCAGTACAGACCGGTGTCTGGCCACTGAAGGAATATATCGATGGTGAAGTAGTGCATACCAGGTTGCCTAAAAAAGACAAATCCGGCAAGCGCACCCCGGTGGAAGAATATTTAAAACTGCAGGGACGCTTCAAACACCTGTTTCAGCCGCAACGAGATGAACAGGGCATTGCCGAAATCCAGGCGCGTATCGATGCATACTGGGATAAGGTCAGCAGCTGATGCCAACTCATCTGGCCAGCTATTTTCATCGTGGTGGTGAGGCACCACTGATCGGCCAGACCATTCCTGAATTTTTCCGCACCATCGTCAAGCAGTTTCCGGATCGGGAGGCGGTAGTTTCACTGCCGCAGCAACGGCGCTTAAGTTACCGGGAGTTTTCTTCGGCAAGCGACGAACTGGCTAGAGGGTTACTGGGACTGGGATTTAAAAAGGGAGATCGCATCGGTGTCTGGTCGACCAATAATATCGAATGGCTGCTGATACAGATGGCGACTGCACGTATCGGCGCCATACTGGTCAACATCAACCCGGCGTATCGTCCGCGGGAGCTGGCCTACGCACTGGAGCGCTCAGAAGTACAGGGACTGTTTGTTATTCCCGGTTTTCGCAGTAGTGATTATGTCGCCATGCTGCAGCAGCTGATTCCAGAGCTGCAAAAAAACAATACTGAGATAGACTCAAAAGCGTTGCCGAATTTGCATCGCGTGGTGCTTTATCAGACGGATGACGCATTACATACTGAAGTGCCGACACCGGGTTTCACCAGCTGGCAGGAAGTAATCCATGCTGCAGAAACTATCAGTCAGCAGGAACTGGACGAAGACACCCTGAAACTGGATCGTGATGATGTCATCAATATCCAGTACACCTCAGGTACCACCGGTTTTCCTAAGGCGGTGATGCTGACACATCATAATATTTTGAACAATGCGTGGTTCTCTGCACAGGCGCTGTATTTTAGTGAACAGGATCGGCTGGTAGTACCGATACCTTTTTATCACTGTTTTGGCATGGTGCTGGCCAACCTGTTATGTTTTTCTGTAGGCGCCTGTGTCGTCATCAGCAGTGAACATTTCGATGCTGAAAAAGTTTTACAGGCGGTGGCAGAAGAGAAATGCACAGCGATCCATGGTGTGCCGACGATGTTCATCGCAGAGTTGGAGCATGAAAATTTTGCAGACTATGATCTTGCCAGTTTACGTACCGGCATCATGGCCGGTGCACCGTGCCCGGCTGAACTGATACAACGCGTGATGAAGCAGATGCACTGTGAAGAAATCCTGATCGGTTATGGTGAAACTGAAGCTTCGCCGCTGACACATCTGACCTCGCGTGATGACAGTTTAGAACGCCGCATCAATACCGTGGGACACAACCTGCCGCATCAGGAAGTAAAAATTGTTAATACTGAAACCGGTATTACGGTAGCGCTGGGTGAGATCGGCGAGATCTGTTTTCGCGGTCATCACGTCATGCGCGGTTATTACGGTGATACAGATAAAACTGCAGAAGCAGTTAATGAAGCCGGCTGGCTGTTTTCCGGGGACCTTGGCAGTATGGATGAAAAAGGTTACCTGCAGATTACCGGACGACGCAAGGAAATGATCATTCGTGGCGGTGAAAATATTTATCCGCGTGAGATCGAAGACCTTATCTTTACACACCCCAAGGTCGCAGAAGTAGCGGTATTCGGTGTGCCTGATGACTTTTATGGCGAACAGGTAGCGGCGTGGATCGAACCACACAGTGGTGAATCACTGAGCGAAGAAGAGATTCGTGAGTTCTGTAAAGAAAATATGGCGCACTTTAAAATTCCTAAATATATACGTTTCGTAAAAGAATTTCCCATGACGGTAACAGGCAAACTGCAAAAATTCAAAATGCGTGAAGAAATGTCTAAATTGATAGTACAGGGGTAAGGAAATAATAATATTGCAGTAATCTTTGCCGTTACATAGCAGGCCTTCATGCATAGATGGCTGGTTACTGGCATGCTGATTGTTGTTGATTCAATAAAAAAGCCCTGAACATTGTTCAGGGCTTTTTATTTAAAAATTAAAGCTAAATGTAGCTTTGCTTTTTAAAGTTTACTTCCTTTGGCTTGGACCATTGATTTCCAGACCATTACTCATGTAGGTGTGGAAGTACTCAAGTGCTTTGTATTCATCACTTTGAGATTTAAATGGTTTAGCACGTACCTGTTTGTTACAGCCGCCATAACGACGGTGTAAGGTACCCATGCCTGCCCACTTATTACGGTAAACCGGGAAGCCTGTGGTGTGACCTAGCGCAGGGCTCAGGATGTCAGCACGGATCTTGCTACCAGAGTAGTAATAATGACAATCGGCACATGACATATTTAACTGGCCGCGTTTAGCGTAAAAGTGTTTTTTACCACGATTGTAAGCAGCGATTGCTTTAGCGTCGTTAGGCACTTTTACGTTGGTTTTCTGGCCGCGTGACAGTGACGCCAAATAAGCACCGATTTCGGTGATTTCACCTTTAGACCACTTCAGTGCTTCTTCACCGTTATCAGTACGGCATTTGTTGATGGCCCCTTCCAGGGTGACAACTTCGCCTTTGTCAGTGTCAAAATAAGGATAATTTTGTTTTATGCCTTTTTTGTAGTTTGGAAAGCAATCTGCATAACTTTTACCGTTAGCAAATTTTTTGTTGAATTTTTCTTCGCCGTTATCAATCGAGATCTCGTATGAAGGAAACTCTTCAAATGCTTCCCATTGTTCACGAGAAGCAGCGTCTATGGAATAAACGCCATTTATAAAGTCATTTACTGGTACTTCAGGAAATTTTTTCGTGAAGTACGAGCGGAATGCTTTTAAGTCATCATCTGGTGTTGCCTGTGCTGCAAACGGTGTCGCAGCAATCAGCATAACAGATAATGCAGTAGCAATTTTTATCATGGTTCACCTTTTTTTTGTTATTCCAAATTTGGTAATGAGAAAATTTAACTAATCTCTCAATTATTTCATTTTGGCTTCGGTTGTATCACTCTTGCCGGTATTATCTACCCAGCTAACTTTAATCATGTCGCCGGCTTTTGCGCCAGTGAATTCAAAAGATAGAAATGGGTTCTTTGATATTGTACCGCTCCACTGAGCATTCATTACAGTTTTGCCGTCATGTTCACAAACGACTTCCTGAATGAAGTGGGCAGGAATTAACTTACCTGATTTTTTGTCTTTACGTAGGCCTGTTTCCATTGGGTGGCTGATTAAGCATTTTACTTTTGCTTCGCCTTTTTTGACCTTAGCGCGTATTTTTATTGATGATTTAGCCATCTTATTTAACCTCGTTATCTATGCTTAACCGCCGCAACCACCGATAGTGACTTTGACGTTTTTGGAAGTGCTATACAGTTTGCCACCGGCTTTTACTACAGCGGTAACGTCGGACGTTTTACCCATTTTTATACGGGTAGAAACAAAGCCGTTTGTGGTTGCACCAAGGTTAAATGTTGCACTTAAAGGAGTGGCATTTTTTGCAACAATTATGCTGATAGCTTCGGTGTTAGCAATATCGCTGGTAACGGTAATAGGGACAACCGCACCGTTTTCTGCAATATCTGGAGCTTTCAGTTTAATGTCACTGCTTTCTGTTGTGCTGGAGCTTCCGAGAGAAGCTTCTAACGCTGCATTAGTATCTTTTGCTTCAAAAGCAGCTTTAGGCCATGCGGCTAAAACAGCTTTAGGTGTCAATAAGCCTGCACTGATTGCAATGCCAGTAGCTCCTGCGGCAAAAGTACCTTTGAGTAATACTCTTCGATTCTGATTCATCTAGTCTTACCTTCTGACTTTATAATGTATGGATAAATGTGGTTACCAAATCGATCTCTTTAGAGGACATCACTGCGTGAGGGCCGAAAGGAATCATGATGGTATTGGGGTTGTTTTTGCGAGCATCGTAAATTTGATCACGAAGTTTATCGTAGTCAGGGAAACGCGCTTTCATCGCAACAAGTGGTGGCCCAATATTACCGGCTAAAGATCCACCTTCGATCTGATGGCAAGCCAGGCAATTACCTTTTTTTCTGTCAAATGCTATCTCTTTACCTTTTGCAAGGTCAGCTGCTGCATCGGCACTAGCAATGCTTGGTGCAAATCCAAGGCAGCCTAATAAGGCAACGATTGACGTGGTTGTGGTTATATGTGCGGTTATCCGCATTCTTATCTCCTCCTAAATTTAAGTAGTACGTTACTAGACGTCATACAGAAGTAATTATTCACAATAAACTGAATAATTAATTAAAATATTTAGTCATATGCAATTTGTAATCGTAGGATATATTCATTTATATACTCATTAATGAATAGTCAATATAGCATACTCCCTACAAGCGATAAGGCAAGGGGTTTATGAAAAAAACAATCGCTTTATATAGGTCAGTTTGTCAGGTGGGGTTGATCGTTAGAGTTGGTCTTTATACTTCTGTATCACTTTCTTTAGTTCGAGTTTTGCCGCTTCAAGCCTCTGTTTTGTCGATGGGCTAATGTTTTCCTGACTAAGTGCATTGTCATATTGTTGTATGGCAAGTTCGATATAGCCCTCGCGTACATACTGATTTCCGGTGGCTTCCAGGGCGGCACTGATCTGGCCATTAGAATAATAGGCATTGGCCAGAGCTTTGTAGATTGTGGTGTAGTCATCCAATTGCAGCTGTTTTTTTAATAAAGCGATACTTTTTTCAGGCATTTTGTTGTTATTTAATGCGTCGACATAGGCCATAGTGACGGGCAGATAGCCGGGATATAACTTTGCCAGTGAGCCCAGTACTTCTAAGGCTTTTTTGTCGTCCTGTTTACTGCTGTAGGCTTCAGCCAGGGCGAGTCGAAGCCAGGGATGTTGATGTTTTTCCTGGTTTTTTTCTAAGATCTGTATTGCGAGATTGCTGTCTTGTGTGCGAATTGCGGCCAGTGCTTTCTGGTACTGGCCGATGAGTCCGTTACCAACCACTTCATCATCGAGATAATACTCAGGTTGTTTACTGAGCAATACAGCTAAACGGGCTTTGGTGAATTGAAAATCGAGAGTGTCGACTGGTAAAGACTCATCTTTTTTGGCGACCCTGTCTTTCGCTTCGGAAACACGGTTGCTGCTCAACGGGTGAGTGCGTAGATACTCCATGCCGCCATCAGGGCTTTTATTTAACAGGATTTCAAAAAACTCTACCATGCCCTGCGGGTTAATGCCGGTATCCGCTAATATAGCAATACCTACACGGTCAGCCTCGTACTCGTTACTGCGGGTGAAATTGATAGAAGACTGCTGGCTGCCGGCGATGCCCGACATAAAAACAGCGTGTCCAGCCTCTGAGTCCTGTGTGCCGACTAAAATAGCGGCCAGTAAGGTAGCGATGGTGAGTGCTGTTGCATTGCCAGAATTATCGAATGCCCGTGCTAGATGGCGCTGTGAGACGTGGGCGATCTCGTGTGCCAGTACACTGGCAAGCTGGCTCTCATTTTTTGCTTCAAGAATTAACTGGGTGTGAATACCTATATAAGCGGCGGGTCCGGCAAAAGCATTAATCGTTGGGGCTTTAATGATGAAGAAATGAAAGTTATCACCTGCTGCATCAGAGTGTGAGGCTAAACGCTTGCCGATACTGTTGAGGTAATAGTTAATCTGCAGGTCATCAACGAAGGGCAGGTTTGCCCGTAATGAGCGGTAAAAACCCAGGCCAAGTTGCCGCTCTTCTTTGCTGCTAAAGCTATCTAAAGTTGGGTCGCCCAGCGTCGGCAGATTTGCATGTGTAACCGTGGTATTGGTAAAAAACAGGACGAAGCCTAAAGCGAACCATGACAATGATGATAAAGTTTTTGAAATCAGTGGTTTATTCATTATTTAAGTTTTTAATATATCGCTTTTTTTGTTGCTAATGCTGGATCAGGTATGAGCGCTTAAGTAGTGTTTCATATTCTACAGCTTAACTCTAATATAATATCTGTTAGGCAAATTCCAATATTTTAGTCATTAGAGAGCCCTGGTTCGATAAAGTTGCCTGGGTTGTATCTTCCGATAATTCATCATATATGAATAACAAAAGAATATGTTTTATCCGTTCGGATTACTTGTAGATAAAGTCTAGCAATTACCCTAAAAATCCAATGTATTTTTTAACATCCGATTGACACTTGGTCATTTCTGAACTTTAATGTTATTGATTGAATAGAGAAATCCATCCTGAATATAATAATAAAATTGAAGTTTAAATAATTAAAGTCTTTTGACTATATACACCTGCCGTTGGAGGTAGAAAATAATGAAAACAATGGTGAAAAAATCACTCTTAGCAATTGCAGTTTCTGGCGTCATTGCATCACCGGCAGTAAATGCGACCAATGGTTACTTTAGTCATGGCTACAGTACAAAAGAAAAAGGTCTGGCAGGTGCGGGTTCTGCCTATTCACAGGATGCGATGGCAGCGGCAACGAATCCGGCAGGCATGGCCTTTATTGGCGAACGTATGGATGTTGGTTTGCAATTGTTTGCCCCTTCACCGCGGAGTTATACCGTTACGGGCTCTCCTGTTGCTCCAGGTGGTAGTGCTGCACCAGGCGGTGATGATAATGCGCCTTTTGGTAGTTTTATTAATGCAACGCCTGGCACAGCATACGAAAGTGATAATGATCTCTTTTTGATCCCGCATTTTGCCTATAACTGGCAATTGAAAGATGACACCACCGCAGGTGTTTCTATCTATGGTAATGGCGGTATGAATACAGAATATCCTGCATCATCAACACCAGGTGGTGCGGGTACCTTTGGTGCGGGTACCGCAGGCATCAATCTGGCGCAGTTGTTTGTTAATATCAATTTTGCCAAGAAACTGAATGATAAACATGCAGTTGGCGGTAGTTTAATTGTAGCCGGTCAGCGTTTTCACGCACAAGGCTTAGACAATTTTGCACCGTTGTCTCTTGATCCAAATAATTTGTCTAATAATAGAAAATCAAATTCTTACGGCGCCGGCTTCAAGTTCGGTTACCAGGGTGAGGTTGCTAAAGGCATTCGTCTCGGTGCTGCCTACCAGTCGAAAATCACCATGACAGCATTTGACGAATACAAAGGTTTATTTGCCGAAGGCGGTGATTTTGATATTCCTTCTACTTATAACATAGGTATTTCAGTTGATGTGGGTTCATCCGGTGTGATCGTTGCAGATGTACAGCAGATCCAGTACAGCGAAGTGGCAGCTGTTTCGAATCCTGTCTCAAATTTATTGCCACCAACAGGCAGCTGTAGCCCCGGTTTCCCTGGTAACCCTACTAACCCAACACCTCCAGGCATTGGTGCTGGTTGTTTAGGCGGATCTAATGGCGGTGGTTTTGGTTGGGAAAATATGACGATCATCAAAATAGGTTATCAATTTGATATGGATGACAAGAACACTTTCCGCGTTGGTTACAGCCATACCGACCAGCCAATCCCTCAGTCTGAAACGTTTTTTAATGTTTTAGCGCCTGCTGTAATTGAAGATCACTTTACTGCCGGTTGGACAATGAAGATG
>JBFFVI010000041.1:0-11229 GCA_041570895.1 Gammaproteobacteria bacterium | reverse complement strand
GGCCGGCATTAACTCTGAACTGCATCAGCAGGGCTGGGCACGTGCCGGCATGTTCCAGGGCAGTCCACTGGGGCCACAGCTATTCATCACAGAAAACAAGAATGCCAGAAATCAGGTCTATGTCGCCACCCTGCCATCAGAGGCTCCGGTACTGATTCAGGCAGACGTGTTAAAAAACATCATCGACATCATTCAGCAAAATCATGCTGACGATAAAATCATACTGGTTGGCCATTCTGCTGGTGGTGTCGTTGCCCGCATGGCGCTGATCCGTCATCAGTTACAAAACATAAAAGCCCTGATCACCATCGCATCACCCCATATCGGTACCGGACGTGCCGATCAGGCACTGGATATAACCGCCAACCACGGCCCTTTTAATATGGTGAAAAGTTTTGTCGGCGGCAGTGAATACGACGCCCTGAAAAATTCACGGGGCTTAATGGTTGACCTGAGACATCCACAGCCCGGCAATATGCTTTACTGGCTAAACAGCCAGCCGCATCCGGATATTCATTACGCTTCTGTTATTCGTTTGAACAATGACGGTGCCGCAGGTGATTATTACGTACCCGGCTTCAGCCAGAACATGAACAACGTGCCCGCATTACACGCTAAGTCATACATTTATACTACACCGACCAACCACTTCTTAAACCGACAGGATGCAAATACCATCCTTGCCATCATCGGTCGCTTGTAAAACTCTACGGCTGAACAAGCTTAAGAAGTAAAATCAAATCCGAAACATTTATGACGCCGTCTGGTGAACCTGCCGGATACAGGTCGCCGTGCGCTAACTCGAGTGAGGTTGCCGCAATCTCTCCTAGTGCGATACGTTGTGCCACGAGATAATCAGCCGCATTGATTACACCATCAGGTGAACCTAAGGGTGCGATATCACCATCTGCAAAGCCAGGCCATGACAAAGGATCCAGCGGATCTCCGCCATAGCTGACTTCATCACCATCGTTAATGAAATCGCCATCAGTATCCGGATTTCCTGGCAATGTTCCATAGTTAGTGATCTCCTCATAATCACTGAGACCATCACTGTCCGTATCCAGCGCTGCAACATCGATATCAAATGTTTCTTCATCCGTATACACCGGCACGCCGTCATCACTCACCGTTATGCTAACGGTGCGCAATGAGGCATCACCCACCACAGGTGTTATGGTCAATGTTGCAGTGCCATCACTATGGTCGACAAAACTCGCAAACGAAGGTAGGCCACTGGCGCTAAAGGACAATGTATCAGGATCTACATCAGTAGCTGAAATCGAAACCGTCAGGGTCTCACCTTCAATGAGATTCTGGCTTCCGACCGCGCTCAACACTGGCGCAGTATTCGATGAATTAAAAAACCAGTTAAAACCCTGACCAAATTCGATACTCGCCGTAGTGATACGCACATGACCATTGGCTATCAATGCGCCACCTACTTCACAGAATGCCAGGCCTGTGGTATTGGTAAGACTCATGCTGACATCGCAATTGGTATTACTGATGCCGCCATACTCCAGCACGATCGAGTAATTGTCATTCGCGTTCCGATTGTTGCCGCCACCACTTTCACGCTCATCAACACCGCTGGCAGCATAGCGTAATGTAGCAACATCATCATGCCCCAGTGTGCGCTGGGCTTCGTCATAATACGTTCCCTGCTGCATAACCGCTTCTGTTTTCGTATGCCCTAACAAGGTGGAGACTGCACGATCAGCATTTGCCGCATAAGCTTGCCCTGTCGGCAAATCCGCCAGGTTTCGTGAATAGGTCGTCGAGTCGATCACGCTATCGATGGTGAATGGATCATTATTAGATTTTCTGAACCAGACCAGATTTTGATCATCGCCGCGAACATCATCACTGGAGCCGATGATACCATCAGGCCCCGCATTCACGTTGAGCACATTATCAGCACCATCTGTTGCCTTGGTGTAATTCTGATTATTACCGCTAAGACCCGACTCAGAGGCCGCATTGATATGCGCCATGCCAAGGCAATGACCCAGCTCGTGCAAGGCCACCGATTCAAAATCTAAAGCCCCGGATGGCACATTATTGTTACTGCCGGATTTCAGATTACCCAGGGTCGGTGCCAGCTGATTATATATATCTATATTATTCTGTACCGAATATTCCATATCCATCGCATTCGGACTGGACGGATCGATACAGACACGCACCGTTACTACATCTTCGCTTCCCGTATAGGTACTGGGGTGCGTCACCAGGTCGACACCGTTGGCTTCGCCTGCAAAAATATACGCGCCGGCGTAGAGAGTATCGGAAGCACACAGCAACAGATTCAATATAAAAGCTTTAACCAACACTGACTTCATAAGATCTAACGCCGAGCTCTATCGATCAAACGATCATCTTTCATCAGTGCATTAAGCTGTGATACTGAATTATTTGCTTTTGAAATGGCGGGATTATTTTTGTAGCGAGAGGCATCCTGTTCAATGTTCTTCCATTTAAAACTGGTTTTGAAATTTTTTATTTTTGCTGATGAAGCGTTTTTTTGATACTCATTCAAACGAATATCAATCGATGTTTCTACTGCATCCGAAACCTCATAAAACTGCCCTCTGGCACGCAACTGTTTTTTATATGCATGAACATCCTGCTTTACCTTTTCATGATCAAAGTCTATAACGCCATCAGCAGACAGGGACTGCAGTAAAGAGACCAGCTCAGTCTCATCCAGCTGCATCTCGTAATCACCGGCGCGTTTCATATAGACAGGGTAATGTACCAGAACATGGCCATCACCATAAACCGTCAGTGAAGGCCGGTCATCGATATTGGCCAGCATCTGTATATTCTGCTGATAATGGATCACTGGTTCAGCGGTGGCGGTCTCTGTCGCAAAACTAAATCCAGCCGAGCTTTCGCCACTGACAACCCTTTTCTCTGCATACAATAATGACGAATGCATGCCTAAAAACACTATCAAGGTGCCTATGAGGAGATGATTTTTAATATTATTCTTATCCATCTATACGTTTTTTATTCACGTCTTCCAGGGTGAAAACCGACTGTTAATCATGCAATACCTGAAAAAACGATGCAAGACCTGTACCACTAGTAAATAATATACAAAATTATTCACTTTAACGACAAAAAACACTTAAAAATCATTACAATAGAAATACACACACAAAACCTTTAATGATCGAAGCATGACTTCAAATTTCTGTTGTGTATATTTAGGCGACAAACTCGCTGCATATGGATTTGGCGAAGAGCACCCGTTTGGCCCACAGCGACACCATGTTTTTGAACAGGCATTTTATCGTCAGGCACTTGATGAACATGTCGATATCCTTTCCCCGGTCAAAACCGACAATAAAACGCTGGAAGTATTCCATACAGCGGAGTATGTCGAAAAGATCATCGAACAATCAAAATTTGGTGTCGGATATCTCGACAATGGCGATACACCCGCATTTATCGGTATGTACGAAGCCGTCTGTTATGTCGCCGGCACCATGGTCAACGCCATTGAACGGCTTATGGACGCTCAGTATAAAAGAGCTTTTGTACCGATAGCAGGATTGCACCATGCACGACGCAATACTGCCGCCGGTTTCTGTGTTATCAATGACTGCGGCATCGCCATCGAAACCCTGTTCAAAAAGTTCCACTTACAACGAGTTGCCTATGTAGATATCGACGCGCATCACGGTGACGGGGTTTTTTACAGTTTTGAAGAGGATCCGCGACTAATATTCGTCGATCTGCACGAAGATGGCCGGTTTTTATATCCGGGCACTGGGGATATCAGCGAAACCGGAACGGGCAAAGCCGCGGGCACAAAACTCAATATCCCGATGCCGCCACAGGCAGATGATGAATTGTTCTTTAAGATGTGGCCACATGTCGAAAAATTTTTAGAAAAACATCAGCCGGAATTTATCCTGTTTCAATGTGGCGCCGACAGTATCAAGGGTGACCCGATCACCGACATGGCCTATTCTGAAAAAGCGCATGCTTATGCTGCAAAAAGACTCACGATCATTGCAGACAAATATTGCGGCGGGAAATTACTCGCCATGGGCGGTGGCGGTTACAATCATGAGAATATCGCCAAAACCTGGACCGCGGTGGTTAGTGCGCTGTCCGAATAAAAACCAAAGCACTGCAACCACAGAGCCACAGAGTTCACTGAGAAAACATACTTTAGTGGTCAGTATTACAGACGCGCAATCAAGAAACTCCGCGCCTCTGCGCTAACTTATTCTTTTAGCTTCAGCGTAAAAATTTCACCCATGGCCTGGCGCATCTGCGTGATCGATAAATGTTTATCATCCGCTACAGCCTCCCAGTGCTGACATGTCATACGATAGACATCTGTCTGCTTATCAGATTTCAGATACATCATGGTTGCATAGTTAAACACCAGGCTATGATCGAGCAGCCACATCGCCAGGTCGTTATCACCTTCAGGAAGGACCAGCGAAGCAAGTTGCACACTTTTTTTCATTCCAGAGGATTCGATATCATCAACCACTCTTATGATTTCGAAACGATCAGGCTGCACGCTGCGCGGCTGCTCACTCATGGTATAGATCTCAAATTTACAGTTTGGCCGATATTTATTGATATCCTGATAAGGCATGACATGTCCATCCTGGACATAGATTGCCACCTGGTCTCCAGCAATGGTTAATTCCTGATTAAGTGATAATACCGAACCTTTCGGCACAGCATAGAATACTGAATCTTCATCTTTTACATCGTTGCTAGCGCAGGCCGCGAGCAACGTCAGCATAGACCAGCAAAAAACTCTTTTTATACGCAACATGACAGACACCCTGATCAATAACGTGGAGATATATTTTTGTATATCCGTCTCACATCTGTTTATACTCTGACTAGAAAAAAAATCTGTCAAGCGAATACTGCAATAACAGGACAAACACAGCTTCCACTATCCATTATGCTAACCCAACTCTGGTTTATTTTTTTTGCGGTCTCGTTCATCAGCGCCTGTTACCAGTGGCTGATCAACGGACAGGCTGAAATCTTTTCTGTGCTCATCCAGTCCACTTTTGACATGGCCGGTCTCAGCGTCGAAATCGCGATTGGCCTGATCGGTGTGTTAGCTCTCTGGTTAGGTTTCTTCAAGATAGCAGAGCGTGCCGGCATGGTTCAATTACTGTCCCGCTTTCTGGAGCCACTATTTTTAAAACTGATGCCGGACGTGCCTAAAAACCATCCGTCTCACGGCAGCATCACCATGAACATCGCTGCTAATATCCTTGGCCTGGATAATGCCGCCACACCGATGGGGCTAAAAGCCATGCAGGACTTACAGCAACTAAATCCAGCAAAAGATACGGCAAGTAACGCACAGATATTATTCCTGGTACTCAATACTTCTGCAGTGACTTTATTGCCGGTAACGATATTCATGTATCGTGCTCAGCAAGGTTCGACAGATCCTACGGCTGTATTTTTACCAATACTGATGGCGACCAGTGCATCGACATTAACCGGCTTACTCGCTGTGGCTTATGTGCAAAAGATCAACCTGTTCGATAAGACCATCGTATTATATTTTGCCGCTTTCGCCATCATCCTCGCTGGCCTTGCCAGTTTTCTCATCTCACTGCCGACAGAACAGATGGCAGCAAGCTCCAGCCTGTTAGGTAACTTTATTTTATTCAGCATCATCATGCTTTTTCTCTGCGCCGGCTGGTTTAAAAAAGTTGATGTTTACGACGCCTTCATCGAGGGTGCCAAACAGGGTTTTGAAATCGCCATCAAACTCATCCCTTACTTACTCGCCATGCTGGTCGCTATCGGCCTGTTGCGCAGCAGCGGTGTGCTCGATGGCCTGCTGTCACTGTTCGAAGCACTGTTCACTGTGCTGGGTTTCAATACCGATTTTATCCAGGCACTACCCACTGCTTTCATGAAACCGTTAAGCGGCAGCGGTGCCCGTGCCATGATGCTGGAAACCATGAACACTTACGGTGTTGACTCTTTTGCTGCCACTGTCGCGGCCATCATGCAGGGCAGTACCGAGACTACCTTTTATGTCCTTGCGGTTTATTTTGGCAGTGTCGGTATAAAAAAGGTACGTCACGCACTGGCCTGCGCACTGCTGGCCGATCTTGCCGGTATAACCACTGCGATCTTTGCCGGTTACCTGTTCTTTCATTAGGTAACCATTTCACCGCTTGGTCGCGGTAAAACAATGTTTTTACTGGCAATTGTATGCATAATGATTTAAAACGTGAAACCATGCATAAATTCTTAGCCACTAAACTATTTACTTACACGCTGATCATTATTTCATTGTCTGCCTGTTCGATGAACAGGATGATGGTGAGCGCATCCCTGCCAATGATCGAAGGCGGCATCGAAGCGATGAACCAGGAACCGGATTTGCAGCTGGCCGAAGATTCGATGCCGGCCAACATCAGCATGCTCAACGGCATGATCTATCTCGACCCCGAAAATATCCAGTTGCATACCTATGCGGCACAGGCTTATTACGGTTTATCTTATGGCTTCAACGAAGATAAAGACATCGAACGCGCGAGCGGCTTTTATCAGCGCGGTCTTAAACATGGCCTGACAGCACTCGCGCTTAGCGGTTTGTCCGATGTAAAAACCATCACCCCGGACGATCTTGAACAGCAACTGCAGAAGCTGAACAAGGACTCTGTCGCCGCGTTGTTCTGGACCGCCAGTAACTGGGCCAAATGGATCGACCTGCATCGCGATACTGCTGAAGCGTTGATTCAATTGCCCAGACCTACCGCGATGATGCAACGTGTACTTGAACTCGACGAAAGTTTTTATTACGGCGGTGCGCACATGTATTTTGGTGTTTATTACGGCTCACGCGCACCAATGCTTGGTGGTGATTTCGATAAGTCCCGACAGCACTTCGACAAAGCGCGTGAGATCACCGATAACAAATTACTGGTCGCCGATCTATTACAGGCACAGTACCTTTCCCGTCAGATGTTCGATCGTGAAGACTTCCACCAGCGGCTAACAAACATCATTGCTGCCCCCGAAGACCTCTATCCTGAACTGACCCTGCTCAACCAGATCGCCAAACGTAAAGCCCGGTTATTACTGACCAGGGAAGACCAATGGTTTTAAGGTCTCACACTATCTGCATCGTTCACAGACTATTACAGGTGGTTCTGGCTGGTTTAATACTATTAAGCTGCCAGGCAGCCCTGGCTGAAGATGTTTACACCTTGAAATTTGCAACGTTGTTACCCACAGGTACCTCCTGGACAAAACTGCTGGATGACTGGGTAAAAGAAGTCGAACAGAAAAGTGACGGCCGCATCAAGTTCAAGATGTATTCTGGCGGTGTCATGGGTGACGAGCCCGATGTCCTGCGAAAGATACGTAAAGGCCAGTTACATGGCGGCCTGTTTACCGGTTATGGTATCGGCCGGGTATATTCTCCGGCTCGCGTTCTCGAGATGCCGTTTCTGTTCAAGAGTGTCGAAGAGTCTGATCATGTGCGTGAAAGCATCATGCCTGATCTGGAGATCGGTTTCCGCGAAAATGGTTTTGAGCTACTAGGCTGGCCCGAAGTTGGCTTCATCCACCTGTTTTCTACCCAGCCCATCACTTCACTCGATGATATAAGAAACCGGCGTATCTGGTTGTGGCAGGGAGACCCGCTGGGCGAGGCTTTCTTTAAAGCTGCAGATATCGATCCCATCCCGCTCTCGATCATGGATGTCTATACCCAGCTGGCCGCCAAACATGGCAGCATCGATACCGTCTATACCTCCACCTTTGGAGCCATCGCACTGCAGTGGTATTCAAAACTAAAATACGCCACCCATATCCCGCTTACCAATGCCATCGGCGGTGTTATCGTCAGCAATCATTTTTACAATAAACTGCCGGCAGATCTGCAGCAGTTACTAAAGACCACCGGCGAAAAACTGGGCCACGACATAAGACTACGCGCACGTGAAGAAAACTTAAAAAGCATCGGTCTGCTTGAAGCCAACGGTATCGAGTTCATGTTTGACTGGGATGATGTCGACATGGATGAGATGTTAACCATCCGTGACGCTGCAGCAGCCTATCTGGAACAAACCGATTACATACCGGCTGACATGTTTAACAAAACGAAAAAAATCTTGACCGAATATAGAACGCTTGAGAAAGATGCCGTTACCAATAAACCGGGGAAATCGCCGGTCTCTTCTGACAGCCAGACCGGTGTTCAGTAAATAATACACGTGCTTAAAAAGTTCGAACAGTCTCTGGTTAAAATCGAAAGCATCATCGCTGCCCTCAGCCTGTTTCTATTACTCGTATTTTCATTATTTCAGATAATTACCCGTAATGTGTTCAATTTCGGTTACCCCGAGATAGAGATAATCAACCGCAATCTACTGGTCATCTGTGGCGCGATGGGTGCGGTGATCGCAACCTCAAAACTGCGTCATATAAAAATCGATGCACTCACGATTCTTTTGAGTGAACGCCAGATAGCACAGCTGCGTTGCCCGCTGTCACTGTTCTCGGCCATCGTCTGCCTGCTAATGAGTTACTATGCCGGCATCTTTGTGCTCGATGAATGGCAATATGCGCCGGCCAATGAACGCTGGGCACTGCCATTCACCTTCATCTACCCCTGTGGTTTTGGCCTGCTCAGCCTGCACTTTTTTTTAATCTGCTTTAAAAAATCATGATGATCAGTGCAGTCATCTTGCTGATAGTTATCGCATTGATCGGTGCGCCTCTATTTACCGTCATCGCTGCCGGCGCTCTACTGGCCAGTAACAGTGCAGATATCAGCCCGGATATAATCATCATCGAAATGCACCGGCTGGCGGCATCACCCAACATGATCGCCATACCGCTGTTTACTTTTGCTGGCGTCATCATGTCGAGTGGCGGCGCGCCGCAGAGGCTGGTCAACTTTTACCGTGCTGCATTTGGCTGGATGCCTGGCGGCCTTGCCATCGTTACCATCGGTGCCTGCGCTTTTTTCACCTCTTTCTCCGGTGCATCCGGAGTCACCATACTGGCACTCGGTGGACTGCTGTACCCGATGCTTAAAGGTGAAGGTTATAAAGAAAATTTTTCCTTAGGCCTGCTCACTACCTCCGGTTCCTTAGGCCTGTTATTCCCCCCCAGCCTGGCCATCCTGATCTACGGTATCGTGGCAGGTGTCAGCATCGAAAATATGTTTTTTGCCGGCATCGTGCCCGGCTTATTGCTGATGATGATGCTGGCACTGTACAGCATGCTCCAGGGCAATAAACACCACGCGGTAAAACACAAATTTGAATCCCACGCCCTGCTCGCCACGAGTAAAGGCTGCATCTGGGATCTGTTCCTGCCCATCGGTATTGTTACCGGCATCTTTGGCGGCTTCGTCTCTATTATGGAAGCCGCCGCAGTCACCGCCGCTTACGTCATTATTGTCGAAGTTTATATCTATAAAGAAATCAATCTGCGAACACAGTTTTTCGACCTGCTGGTCGAAACATGCATCCTGTTCGGCAGCCTGCTGGCCATCTTACTGGTTGCCCTTGGACTCACCAACCTGATGATCGACGCGCAACTGCCAATGAAACTGCTGGCAGCCATAGAAGACCACATCAGCAGTCCACTGGAATTTTTACTTATACTTAATCTGTTCTTACTTCTGGTCGGCGCCATGATGGACATCTTCTCTGCCATCATCGTCGTGGTACCTCTGATCCTGCCTCTGGCCACACGTTATGGCATCGATCCGATACACCTCGGTATTATTTTTCTGGCTAATCTTGAAATCGGTTATTCGACACCACCCGTTGGCATCAATCTGTTTATCGCCAGTCAACGCTTTGGTAAAAACGTGGTCACGCTGTTTAAAGCAACACTGCCATACCTGTTGATCATGCTGATGTGGTTATTAATGATCACTTATATACCAGAACTTTCTCTCTGGTGGCAGAAAGAATGACCATGCAATCCGGCATAATATATAAAAAAAACAGACAAATAAGATGAAAAATAAAACTTATAGCGTTATTCTTGTCCTATTGTTGCGCCGTTACCAAACAAGGAGAAAAATATGCAGAAACCCTGGTTAAAAAGTTATCCTGCAGGTATACCAGAAGAAATTGATATAAACGAGTATTCTTCTGTGGCAGATATTCTTGATTCCAGCATCGCAAAATACTCCGACTTACCGGCCTACACCAACTTCGGTACAACTCTCTCCTATCATGACATTGACGTATACACCTCACAATTAGGCGGTTATCTAAAAAACGAACTCGGCCTGGAAAAAGGCGATCGCGTTGCGGTAATGATGCCCAACCTGTTGCAAAATCCGATCGCCATATTCGCCATCCTGCGCGCCGGCCTGGTCGTTGTTAATACCAACCCGTTGTATACCGCTCGCGAATTAAAACACCAGCTCAATGATTCCGGCGCTAGAGCCATCATCATCGTTGAAAACTTCGCGCACGTCTTACAGGAGGTTGTTGCTGAAACCAAAGTAGAACATGTCATCACCACAAAAATGGGCGACATGCTGTCACCCCTAAAAGGTTTCATCATCAACACGGTTGTTAAGTATGTTAAAAAAATGGTGCCACCATTTAAACTCAAGAATACAGTAACGTTTAAGCATGCACTCAAACTGGGCGCGCAACATAACTTCAAAACCGTAGCAACGAATCATGATGATATAGCTTTCCTGCAATACACCGGTGGCACTACAGGTGTTTCCAAAGGCGCGGTACTGACCAATAAAAACATGGTCGCCAATATGCTGCAGGCATCCGCATGGATAAATGACTTCATCGGTGACAAAAAAGGTGTCATCATCACTGCGCTACCGCTGTATCATATTTTTTCACTGACAGCGAACTGTCTCACCTTTACACGTTATGGCTGGTGTAATTACTTAATAACCAACCCGCGTGACATCAATGGATTTGTAAAAGAACTCAAAGCGACTGAGTTTCATGTGCTAACAGGTGTTAATACATTATTTAACGGTTTATTAAATCACCCCGATTTTAAAACCATCGACTGGTCAAAGTTTGCCTTTGCCCTCGGTGGCGGCATGGCAGTTCAGCGTGGAGTTGCCGAACGCTGGAAAGATGTCACCGGCACAACTTTGATCGAAGCTTACGGCTTAACAGAAACATCACCCGCTGCGTGCATGAACCCGATGAACCTGAAAGAGTTCAATGGAAAAATTGGCCTGCCCATTTCTTC
>JBFFVI010000040.1:0-11258 GCA_041570895.1 Gammaproteobacteria bacterium | reverse complement strand
TTTATCTCACAGCAAAAAATTACCCGCTACTGCATCGAAGCCGCGCACATCAAGCTTTATCACAGGCGCTCGTCAGCAGGGCGTTGCCATTATCACCGCCTTATTAATCGTCACGATTGCGGCCACTGTCAGCATGACCATCAGTACTCGACTGCAATTAGATGTACGCCGCACCGGTAACATGATCGCTCAGGATCAGGCCGACTTCTATCTATTCGCCGCCGAAGAATGGTCGCAAAGAATCTTACGCCAGGATAAAAAAGACAGCACTGTCGACGGCTCAACTGAAGTCTGGGCCACAGAGCTGCCGCCGCTGCCAGTGCCCGGCGGCTCGATACAGGGTACGTTAACTGACCTGCATAGCTGCATCAATATTAACGCTCTAATGGAAGGTAACGCTGTTGATGCCAGCACTCAGGCCCGTCTCAACCAGTTATTCAATAATCTGGGCATCACCGGCAATTTCACCCAGGCGATCAGCGACTGGATCGATACCGACCTGGAAACAAGCAATCCAAATGGCGCTGAAGATGGTTATTATCTCAATCTTGAGCAACCATACCGTACAGCGAACACCCCGCTGCAGAGCCTCAGTGAAATTCGCTTAATAAAAGGCTTTGAAGACAGCAAAATCTATAATACGGTTAAAGATCACCTTTGTGCTTTTATTGCAAATTCAAATGACGTCACCATCAACGTCAACACGGCAAGCATTGAAGTGCTAAAATCCCTGTCTTCTGATATGACGGAACAACTGGCAACAGATATTATCGAGCGTCGCGACGAAGAACTGTTTGATAACATTAAAGAATTTACCAGCTTTGCAAAGCTAGGTACTATAATCAAGGACACGACGAAACTATCGACCAGCAGTGATTATTTTTTACTCAGAACACAGGCAATTATTGGCCAGGCGAATAAAGTCATGTACAGCATTATTTACAGAGACAACGATGGTAAAACAGAAATCATCTCTCGCGCTCAACGAACTTTGTAGAATCACTTAACCATAACCGATAACAAGCACAATAAATTGAGACCAGAAAAATGAGTGAAACTTTACTCATCCATTACAATATAGAACATGCGCATCAGGCGACCTGGGCACTTTGCAATGATGCCGGGGAACTTACCGGAAAACTGACCACTGGTTCACTAGAAGAACTTAGCAACATGTCAGCCAGGCATACTGCCGTGGTTTTACTCAACAGCCAATGTTTACACATCAATCAATTGCACCTGCCCACGCAGAACATGCAGAAATTATTGAAGGCTGTGCCTTACGCAATCGAAGAGTTCATCGCGGAAGATATCGAAGATTTTCATTTTGTAGTAGCAAAAAATAAAAACAGCGATACCACCTCCGTTGTCGGCATCGATAAGACGACATTACAAAACATCATCGCTATCTTTCAGCAACACAACATTACTGTTGAAAAGATCATTCCTGATGTTCTCTGCCTGACAGCCAGCGACAGACAGTGGGCCTGTCTAAACTTCGAGCAAGACTCGTACCTGCAAACAGACACCTTAAATGGCATGGTGTTGTCGCATGATATATTGCCTTATGTCATCAACAGCAGACTTCAGGACGAAAAACAGACTAAACCAGAAAAAATTCTATTATTTAGCGAACAGGACAAACCATCCGCTTTTGATCAACTACAGATTGATGATGACGAGATCGAGATCATCAATATCAGTTTTAACACACATCCACTGGTAGTCTTCTGCGGTCAATACAAACAGGCATCAGCACTTAACCTGTTGCAAAATAAATTTAAGCCTAAGCGCAAATCTTCTGGTTACTGGCAGCACTGGCGCCTGGCCGCATCATTGGCCGCAGTCTGGTTGACACTACATCTTGGACTTACCGGTTTTCAATATTCGCAGCTAAAAGATGAAAACAATATCGCCAAAGCTGAGATCGAAAAAATCTACAGAAAAGCTTTCCCTCAAAGTCGAAAGATCGTAAATCCCAGGTCACAGATGGAACAAAAATTAAATGAGTTAAAAGGCAGCTCAGGTAACAGCAGTAGTGGCCTGGTATTTTTACTTGCTGAATCTTTTGGCACGCTCAGCCAGGACAGAGAAAACATTACCCTGCAATCTTTAACCTTCAGGAACAGTAAGATGGATATCCAGATTGATAGCGCCAACCTGCAGGCCATAGAGACCTTAAATAAAAAACTCAATGAAAATAAAAAATTAAAATCTGAAATAACCTCGTCTTCCTCAGAGAAAGACAAAGTGAAAGGCAATTTACGTATAGAAGGCCGTGGCTAATGCAGCAGTTATTACAGATCAAACAGTGGTATTATTCGCTACCGACAAAAGAGCAATGGATGGTCTCCGGCACGAGCGCATTGCTCCTCATCACTCTTTTTTACCTTATTATTTGGGAGCCCCTGCATTTGGGCCTGGAAGAAGAGCAACAAAAAAAGCATTCACAACAAGAAATACTATTATGGATGCAGCAAGCTGCAAACGAAGTTAGAACCTTACGCACATCCGGAAGCAGCAGTACCATACGTGACAAAAACAAACCCACGACATTAGTCATAGAACAGGCGATTAAAAATGCCGGTCTGAATCCATCCGTTAAAAAGATCGAATCTTCAGGCAGCAACGGCGCCAGAGTTACCCTGAATGACGCGTCATTCAATCAAATACTTGTCTGGCTGAACACCCTTGCAACACATAACGGCATCCTGGTGGTCAGTGCAAATATTGAACGAGCAGAAAAACCAGGGCTTACCAATGCACGCTTAACCTTTGAACGCCCATAAGCACCGCTTTCAAATATTTTATCCGCCGCTAATTTCATGAAAAAAAGAGTTTATATCATCACCGCCATCGTTTCTTATTTTGCGCTGCTAGTCGCAACGATCCCGGCACACACTGTCAGCAGTATTATCAATGAAAACAGCCCGATCAAAATACAAGGTGTTAACGGTACGCTCTGGCAAGGCAAAGCGTTTTCCATCGTAATTAACAACTCGACACAATTACAGGCTAGCACCTGGTCTTTTAACGCATGGAAACTTCTTATCGGAAAAATTGCTATTGATGTAGATACACAATACATCGACAACAACCTCACTTCAGAGATCGGGGTTTCATTTCTAGGCCGATACTTCATCAATGACCTGAATGCCAAAATATCTGCACAAGACCTGGCACAGCTTGCAGAGATACCGATGGCACAGCTATCTGGCATGATCTCGTTCAACATTGTGCACGCCGCGTGGAAACATGGAGAGATGCCACTTGCAGAGGGCGAAATAAACTGGAAAGATGCGTTGGTTACTGTTGCCGAGTCCGCATCTTTAGGCGATTTATCAATCGTGTTAAATGAGTCTGATCAGCAGCGACTTAACGCTAAGATAAAAAACCAGGGTGGTGATATCAGGATCAGCGGAACAGCTGAACTTGTATCTGCAACCGACTATGCGGTAAACGTAACTCTGACACCAACAGAATCTGCTAGTAACAACATAAAACAAAGCCTGGGCTTATTTGCACAAAAGCAGAATAATGGTGCTTACGTGTTAAAAAAATCCGGCTCACTCAATCAAATAATGTAACCCGATAAGTAACAGAAAACTATGACCGACACAATCAATGGCATAATCGTAACCAGCGAAAATAAATGCTCCTTTTGCACAGGATCGATCTGCTGCACCTACGTTACTCAGCACCTGGACACCCCTCGCTCTAAAGAAGACTTCCGTCAACTCTTGTGGCAGGTGTCACACGACCACGTAAAAATTTATAAAGATGATGATGGCTGGACCTTATTGGTCGATGGCAAATGCCAGCACCTGCAGATTAATGGCGGCTGCGGTATTTATGAAGAAAGACCTGACATCTGCCGTGAACACACAAATGATTACTGTGAGTACGACGCACCTTCAGAAGATGGTTTCGAGTTATATTTTGAAAACTACTATGATCTATTGAAGTATTGTAAAAAACGTTTCAAATCGTGGGATAAAAAGTAGTCGCACAACTACAGAAATTAACCGGATAACTCTCTTATCTGGCGCCAGATGTGTTATGTATATACACGATATTGGTTCTGGTTCGAGCGACTATTTTCCCAGAAGCATCTCTCACTTGCGCCTGCAGCTTATGCGCACCGCGTTCAATACGACCGACGTAGAAAGACGCCTCAGTACTGTTTTTTACCAACACATTACCATCCATCAAAAACCAGATGCTGTGCCCCGCTTCAGTATTGAGCCCGGGCACAAGATTAAGTGAAATCTTGACGTCTGGATCATTCCGGATAGTCTGTTCATTTCCTGGCGATCCGATATCAAATTTTGTGTATTTGAAATCAGCTGGCGCCTCTTCCTTAACATCTATCTCTTTAGCCGCAGCTTTTGGAGCATCCATCACCGATATAGGCGGTGGTGTGTATTTTTCCGCATCCTTGAAAGGTGTGTCCGAATACATGACTTTACCTTCAGAATCAACGCCTCTGTATAAACCTGCATTTATCGCAGACACATAAACAAGTATAAATATTAGTAATATCTTTGATATAGTATTTTTCATAACCACAAGCATAGCTTCTGATCAGCTAGCTTGCAATAATTAGCTATCATCTATAAATAAGTAAAATCTTGCCGGTGCCATCGATGAGATGGCGTTTATATGGCGTTTATAGACTGCAAAGAAAACAGCCCTAGGGCAGAATCTCTTTAATACTATCCAGTGTAACAAATCGCTCGGTTGTTACCCTGTCGCCCCGGCTGTCCGGTTGCTGAATACCGAAACAATAGGCGATACCATATTCACGTGCGCTCTCAAGTACTTCCAGATTGTCATCGATCAGCAAGGTATGTTCTTTATTATACGGCTCGACATGTTGTAACTTTTCCCAGAATCCTTCGTTTTCCTTCGCCAGCCCGATATCATGTGCATTGATGATCTTATCGAAATGCACATGCAGATTCGTTCTGTCCATTTTCAAGTTCAAGCTTGCCGGGTGAGCATTGGTTACCAGCACGACACGTTTGTTGTTTTCATTTAGCCATGAAAGAAAATCTACCACATCAGGTCGTATCGATATCTTTTCTGCAAGATCGTGTTTTAACTGTTCTATATCCAGTGATAGCTCCCGTGTCCAGAAATCTACACAATACCAGTCGAGCCTGCCACGAACTTCCGTATAACGGCACATCAGATGTTTATGCGCATCCTCATCAGAGAGATCATGTTTCTCGGCATAACATTTGGGAACATGCGTCAACCAGAAGTGGTTATCGAAATGCAGATCCAGCAGTGTGCCATCCATATCCAGCAATACCGTCTCGATATTTTCCCAGTCCGGTTTTTCTTCAGAGAATCTCTTGTCATCAGCATCTATAGTCATGCGGGTATTATACAATGCCATTATTAAGAATAATCCATTAAAAAAACACAAGACTAAAACCATGCCCATAATTATTCATCGCCCTCCTTTTTTTATAGTACTTCGTTAATACTGGATATTATTTTCAAATAAATTCAATATCTTATAGAAGATGGTAGTGTTTTATAATGAATGGGTCGACTTCTGCTCTGGAGTGGATGTACTGATCCATGATGCGCAACACACGAAGATGATGTGCCACATAAAGATGGCTGGGGGCACTCATTAATATCACAGGTCAGACAACTCGCTATCGATGCGAACGTTGGCACACTGATTTTATTCCACCACGACCCCTACCGCAGTGTTGCCCAGCTGGATGAAATTCAGATCGAAAATGAGCGTTTCTATAAACAGCAATACGACAACAATAAGAGTTATTGTGCCGCCGAGGGCATGAAAATAACCTTGCGTAAACAAATTGCAGGCGGAAACACCAAAATCGAAGTAGAATAAGCCTCTGATAAAATTTTCAATTCAGCACTAATCAATAATTTATGAAGATACTTGTAGTAGGTGGCGCCGGTTACATTGGCTCACACATGGTCAAACAACTGGCAAATGCCGGTAACGATGTCATCACTCTGGACAACTTAAGTTACGGTTATCGTGACGCGGTAAAGTACGGCGAGTTTATCGAGGGTGACCTGGGCGACAACACGGTTCTGGACGCCATCTTTGAACCTGGCGATATCGATGCAGTGATGCATTTTGCCGGTTTTATTCAGGTCGGTGAATCCGTCATCAAACCTTCGATGTATTATCATAACAACGTGGTTAATACACATACGCTGCTCGATGCCATGTTGCGCCACGAGGTGAAGAATTTTATCTTTTCATCGACCGCCGCCATATTCGGTGAGCCTGACTACACACCGATCGATGAAAAACATAACAAGCAACCGATCAACCCGTATGGTCATTCAAAATTGATGATAGAACAGGTGCTGGATGATTACGACAAAGCCTATGACCTGCGCTCGACCTGCTTACGCTACTTTAACGCCGCCGGTGCTGATCCGGATGGTGAACTCGGTGAGCGGCATGTGCCAGAAACCCACCTTATCCCGCTGATTTTGCAGGCTGCTTCCGGTCGCCGTGAAGATATCAAAGTATTCGGTGACGATTACGCCACCGATGATGGCACCTGTGTGCGCGACTACATCCACATCAACGATTTATGCCAGGCTCATTCACTGGCCTTACAGAAGATGATAAAGGAAGATAAAAGCGCACGCTACAACCTGGGCAACGGCAAAGGCTTTTCTGTAAAACAGGTGATAGACGTCGCCAAAGAAGTATCCGGTAATGACTTCAAAGTAAGTATCGAACCTCGCCGCGCCGGCGACCCTGCCGTACTGGTCGCTGACGCAACATTAGCCAAACAGGAATTAAACTGGCAACCAGAATTCGCCGAACTGAAAGACATCGTACAGACTGCCTGGCAATGGGAAACAGAGTTTTTATCTAAACAATAAAACTGACACCAGCTGCACAAAGCCATTTGATGCCATAGATTATGGCGTAACTAATAAACCTTATTCATTACATTTCGCTTAGCTAAGCAGATTGCGGTGATCTGTCTCGATCAGACGCTTGGTCATATGCAAGCGCATAGCCGCGTCTTCGGTAATAGTATGAAACAGATGATGCGGACTGGTAGATTTTTCGATGATGCTATCGAGGTCGTCGCTAAGCTCGCGATAGTAATCCAGTAAGCGCAGATCAAAAACGTTTAAGGCATTGCTTAGCGGATCTTTGAGCTGACGTTTTCGGATGGTTTCCATGCCATCTTCAAAAACATTCCCCAGGCACATGTGCACCGCAGAAAACAACGTTGCCCAACCGTTAAACCAGAACATGATATCTTTATCAAAGGTTTCACCACCGGTGCCGTTACCGTCAAGCATCTGACGTAACAGGTCACGCTCATTAACCGCTTCATGCAACTCCATCATATTCGCGCGTCCATAAGCATCGATAGTCGTGCTTGTCAGCAGCATAGGTGCTTCCGGGTATTTACTTAACACAAAGGTAGCGTCTTTGATCAACGGTGCCGGTTCATCCGGGTTGACCGGGTTACGCTTCAGCCGTGATGATGGCGCTGAAGATAAAACCTGCACCTGGTGGCCACGACGACCCAACTCATTAACCAGTCGGGCGAACACGCCTTTCTGAAACAGTTCCATAGAAAAATTTAGATGACCCTGTTTATGCAACAAACACAACTGAATCTCATCTTTATACTTTGGTGCAGCTTCGACGATGTTGGCAATTTTTGTTACCGGGATACGCTCAGACAATTCACCTTTGCGATCGACGACCACTTCCTGATGAAACTCATCAAAACTTATCTGCAACATCACTTTGGCTTTCGGCCAGGTAACAGCGCGACGCCGTATGGCCGCTGCCATTTTTTCTAATACCTGTCGCGTAACCTCACGACTATCAGCAAAATCACCATTTAACAAAATCGCAAAAGTGGTAACATTTTTCATGCTGCTGATGGCGTTATAAAAATGATCCAGATGCTTTGTCAGATCACCGCCGGTAAATAGTACGGAAGTCGTGAGCTCATCGATCATCTCATACAGCGGTGCCGGATCATCGGTATTTTTCATCAACGGGCGAAAGATAAACATACAGTGACGGCAGGTCTGCGGACAACCCATGGCGGGAATAATACCGAGCTTAGTGAAGGACTGTAGCGTTTCGCTATCAGGCAACTGATCAACCAGTGCTAGTCGGGCTCTGTCTTCAGCACCCAGCATATCGGCATAACGGTCTTTTTCCTGTTTTGCCAGATCTTTATAACCCGCAGCAAAGGTCTTATCAAATAGCGCCAGTGAATCCCATACTGATTCGACATACCCTGCCAGCGCTTCAGCCGTTTTCTGCTGTTGCAGCAACAGCAGTAGATTACGCTGCTGTACCTGGGCTTCACCCTGGTATTGCTGCCAGTAACGTATATAAGCCTGAATAAATTCAGCCGCAGTGTTACTCTGCAGCAACATCTGCATCAAAAAGGCCTGCGCGCCTTTGCAAAAGCTGCTCAAAACCTCTGACTGATATTGTGTATTCACATTTTTCTGCAACCAGCTCCAGGCAAAGACATAACTCATCAAAAAACTGAGCGCTTCTGCATCCTCTCCCGCAGATGATTTAGCCTTTAGCATCTGCAGCATATCACCTCGTGTCAGGCGATTTATTTCAGCTTTGAAACGCTGCCGCTGTGACACCAGGTAAGCCTGACGCACATCCGCCCGCGCCTCATCGCTAATAGAGATCTTACTTGAGGGGCGACCGGACTGAACCGAGACTGTCTGAATTGTGCTGATACTGGTCTGCATAAGAGGTTGATTTTACAACCACCCCGTTCGTTAATAAAGCCTGGGAATCTACGGAATTAATAAGATACGCGACGTTTTTTTCCATCTCTTCTTGAGCGCATTGTTGTATGCTTTCTCATTTATTCTCTACAGGCTGCATTAAATGAACAACTGCACCTGTTGGGTGAGAAACTGCACAGATACGACCAACATCAGGTACATCATGTGGTGGAACCAATACTTTCCCACCGAGGTCTTCCGTTTGTTTCACACAACTATCAATGTCTTCAACTGCTATATATGAGTGCCAGTATGAGCCTTCCCCTGGTGTGTCCATAGTTGGGTTCATCATGCCTGCTACATCTTCACCATTCTTTTGAAATAATGTTTATGTTCCGAATTCACCAGCATCAACTTTTTTAACTCCCTGCCAACAAGCTTGCTAAAAAATGTACCACTTGTTTCTTGATCTGATGTTACGAGTTCTTGCCAAATAAAAGGATTCTGTTCAGGCATGAGTATTCTCTAATTGATTATTTTTCTAACGACCTAATAAATGCTTGCCCGCTATTTGACCGGTCAAACTAATTATAAGGTGTCGACTTCCTTTAATTTTGGGTCGGTTACTGACCTTCGAGCAAGTCATTATCACTAGAATAATCGAATGGTCGCTTACCGGCCAATAACGGACACTGGTAATTGATAAACAGAACACAAACAGAACTCAGGAAATATTACGATAGCAGGCTAAATCACTATTATCTGTACTTGATTTAAGTACTAGCGCTACCTAAGGTAAAGCTATTTTGAAACATACCACAGTGCTTTCCGATGATCTCATACAACGAGTAGCATTCGTCATGGCTGATGATCTATATAAAATAGAAAACGATATTCCATTCTGTAGTGATGCTGTCGCTGCGTACCTTAGATGCACTGCCGTCCAAACCTTTTTTATTAACCTGTTACAGGTCAAAAGATGTTTATCTTTCATGCCTCCACAAGCTGAAGACGAGAACAATTCAAATATAAAAAATATAATAAGGTCTTATTGACGTAAGATTACGCTTTTTCTATTTGACCTTTCCGCTATAATCGAAAATAATTTTATTGAGTCTTTCTTTATCAATGATCTTTACATGTCGTCTATTAACATCGATTAAGCCATCATCCATAAATTGCGCAAACAAACGACTTATAGTTTCTACCGCGACTCCGAGATAGTTAGCGATATCTTGTCGCGGCATGACCAGATTAAATTCTGACTCCTTCCAATGGTGTTGCTTCATACGTGATGAAAAATTGAGCAAAAATGTTGCTAACTTTTCTTCAGCGCTCATCCTTCCTAACAAACATAATAACTCGTGTTCAGTATTTATTTCTAGCCCAATAATGCTATAAATTTTATGTAATAGACTGGGAGAAGATTTACACAAATCGTCCAGCGTTTCTAATCGCAATTCGCTCACACTAGCTGTTTCTATAAACTGAGCGGTGCATGCATGTCTATTTGTAGCAAAACCATCAAAGCCGATCAATTCACCCGCCAGATAAAATCCAACTATTTGCGATATACCCGAAGAGTTTTGTGTAGTGATTTTTAGACTACCGGAGCGAACGAAATATATCGATTTGCAAGCATCGCCTTCCATGTATAAACAATCACCCTTTTCCCCAAAATGATCAAGATAAAAGGTCTTATCCAATTCATCCCTGTCCATGCCGCTCAATAAATGCAATTCACTTAGAGAAAAAAAATCAGAGCCAGCTTTAAGTTGTTCAGCACTGAGTGCTTTATTCATTGTTAAGTCCTAATCTTAATCCAACTTATACCGAGTGCTCAACTGGTCGACGTAACACATAGATATTTTGGGTCAGAGAAAATGCTCATAAAAGTCCAGTAAAGGTCGGACTTTGATACTGAGACATTAAATAAATCATCTTAAGCATCCTTGTCCAAACATTATAACCAAAATTACTGTCTATGTAACAATCATTAATCAGCATAATTACTCTACAGTGCTATTTGTAAAGCTGGTATAGGGGAAAACCCTATAAATTACTTAATCATTTAGTTTAAAAAGAGGCTTTATTATGGATGGTATTGACTCAGGCTAATACAACTATTGTAATTTTATAAAACATTCACAACTTTATGAGTTTTACTGAAAGGCCGCTATTGTCGACAAGAGACGCTCAGACTATAAATCCAGGCTAAATCATTCGACTGACTGCTTCAGGCCAGAAGCGGGCATTCAAATAATTCCTACATAACTATTTTCTTCATCCTGTACATCGTATGTATCCAGGTCTCTTCCACTGATCATTAAGTTATTCTGTTAATTCATACTTAATCTTTATTTATATCTTCATTCCATATCGGATTATTCAGATCATTAGGATGAAGATTTTTTCTTTCTGTGTCGTGTAGATGCCAGTAAGACTTGTCGATTGAGCCTTCGCTATATTCTTCTTTCTTATCATGATCAAATGGACACCACCAGTTT